>DAIOTI010000034.1:0-9518 GCA_036752105.1 Ilumatobacteraceae bacterium
TCGCACATGTCCTTTGTGTGAGGCCACGTGTGGTCTCGAAATCTCAGTCGACGCGCATGACCAGATCGTGCGCATCAGGGGAGACAAAGACGATGTCTTCAGCAAAGGTTTCATCTGCCCGAAAGGCAGCACGTTGAAACAGTTGCACGAAGACCCTGACCGCTTGCGCCGACCACTAGTGAAGCGTGATGGGCGACATGTCGAGGTTTCTTGGGACGAGGCGTGGGACGTCGTTCGTGACGGGCTCGCACAGGTCATCGACGCACACGGACGTTCGTCGCTGGCGGTGTACATGGGAAATCCGGGTGCACACAATCTTGCATCGATGACTTTCAATCGTGCGGTGAACTTGGCGCTCGGTTCCTTCAACCGCTTCAGTGCGTCGACGGTCGATCAGATGCCAAAGCACGTGGCTGGTGGTTTCATGTTCGGAACCGGAATCACGATTCCGGTTCCAGACCTTGATCACACCGACTACCTCTTGATGCTCGGGGCTAACCCTCATGCATCGAATGGAAGCTTGTGCACGGCGCCCGACTTTCCGGGTCGAATGCGCGCCATTCGCGAGCGTGGCGGCAAGATAGTGGTTGTCGACCCACGACGCACGAAGACGGCCGAAGCATCTGATGAATGGCTTCCGATCATTCCAGGTACCGACGTGGTGTTCGTCGCAGCGCTCATCAACGAATTGTTCGCAACTGGGAAAGCAGATGTTGGTTCGCACATCCGCTCACACGTGAATGGCATTGACGATCTTCAGGCAGCTGTCGCCGAGTTCGCTCCGGAAGTGGCAGCAAGCATCTGTGGCATTGATGCCGCGACCTGTCGCCGAATCGCAGCTGAATTGGTGGCTGCACCAACCGCTGCTGTGTATGGGCGGATGGGGGTCAACACAGTCGAATTCGGCACGGCGACGGCGTGGCTCGTAGATGCCCTGAATGCGATCACCGGCAATCTCGACAAACGCGGTGGCGCGATGTTCACATTGCCGGCTGCAGGTCCGGTGACATCGCAGGGTGGCAAGCCCGGTGGTCCAGGATTCAAAATCGGGAAAGGCCACACACGCGTGCGCAAATACCCGGAAGTGTTCGGTGAATATCCCGTTGCTGCGCTCGGCGAAGAGATCCTCACGCCAGGTGAAGGTCAGATTCGTGCACTCATCTCACTCGCCGGCAACCCGGTGCTTTCCACGCCGAATAGCGATCAACTCGACACGGCCCTTGCAGATCTTGATTTCATGGTCAGTGTCGACATCTACTTGAACGAGACGTCGCGGCACGCAGATGTGATTCTTCCTCCACCATCGCAACTTCAACGTGATCACTACGACATCTCGTTGCTACGCCTCGCTGTGCGAAATGTCGCCAATTACAGCCCCGCAGTTCTGCCGTTGGCCGAAGGCGAGTGGGACGAGTGGGAAATACTCGCGAAGCTTGCCGGCATTCTTCAAACGCTCGATGTGTCAGTGTCGGCGAGCGATGTCGATGATCTGGCAGTTGCTGAGATGCTCGGTGGTCTGGTGAAAAACTCGGCATCCAATATCTACGGTCGCAATGTCGATGACATCCTCGGACAACTCGCCGCAGAGGGTCTGCGTGGTCCGACTCGAATCCTCGACATCATGTTGCAAACTGGTCCATATGGCGCAGCGTATGGGGCTAATCCCGGGGGTATCTCTGTGCGGGCACTCATCGATGCGCCACACGGTGTCGACTTCGGTGCTCTCGAGCCTCGCATTCCTGAGATCCTTCGTACCGCATCGGCGAAGGTGGAGTTGTGTCCGCCGTTGTTTGCCGAGAACTTGTCGAAAGTCTTGCCACGTCTCCAGAAAACGTCCGACAATGAGATGTTGTTGGTCGGACGTCGTCATCTCAAGTCGAACAACTCGTGGATGCACAACATGAAGGTGTTGACCAAGGGATCTTTGTCTTGCACACTTCAAGTACATCCTGAAGATGCAGCACGTCTTGGGCTGACGCATGGTTCACCTGCGCAAGTCACGAGCCGTGTCGGTTCTCTTGTCGCGCCAGTCGAAGTGACGGACGCAGTGCGAACCGGAGTGGTGAGCTTGCCCCACGGTTGGGGGCACAACGTGCGCGGCACGAAGTTGTCTGTCGCGGCCGAGAAGCCCGGAGTGAACAGCAATGTGCTCACTGACCATGAGCGCATCGATGAATTGTCGGGAAATGCAGTATTGAATGCGATTCCTGTCAGAGTGTCGTCGCTCTAGCGCACGTCGCGAGTAGTCCACAGGTAACTCACAACGTCATCCCCTATATTCACGGGGAATTCCACAAAACATTTGTGGAATTCACACCGTTGTCCACTTCCAATCCACAACATTCGTCTCGTATCGTTGCGCCCGCAGTCGACCCCAAGGTCGGGTACGCATGGAAGATGGATGGCTGGAAGCGAGGGGGATCATCATGATTTCAAGTTCGTTCGGCGAGCGACGCATGGCGGCGTTGCCGAAGCCACTCATGGGACTGGGCGGTCCTGAACCTATGGACTTGACCTTTGGGGTCGTGCTGCGCCGCTGTCGAGGGCTCATCGGAGGCTGTTTCACGGGTGCCGTGGGGCTTTCTTTGGAACCCCTGTCAGATAAGGGAAAGATTTCTTGAGGGTCGTTGACATGGATGTAACTACGGTGCTGTAATCTCCCAACCTCTTGTGGTGAAACCAGAAATGGGGGAGGGATAACCACAAGATGTAGTGGTCGGGCCATTTGGCCTGCCGGTGGCCTCTCGAGGCCTCGGTGGGACGGTGATCAAGCCGCTCTACACGGTGACGGTGCAGCCACATCGCCACCACCAACGCCCAGTCCACATACAAGCTCGCGGCTTTCAGCCACAAGAATTCGCACACAAGGAGAACAACATGTCACTCGCACCGGATCGTCTCGCCATTGGCATCCGACGCCACTTCACCACGCCCGGCGTACATCCCTACGACGAGGTGCAGTGGGAGCTTCGTGACGCGCGTATCTCGAACTGGAAAGACGGCTCAGTTGCTTTCGAGCAGTTGGGTGTCGAGTTCCCCGTCGACTGGTCACTGAATGCCACCAACATCGTGGCGCAGAAGTACTTCCGTGGCACGCCCGGCACTCCCGAGCGCGAGCACTCACTACGTCAGGTCATCGACCGTGTCGCCGACACCATCACCACCTGGGGCGTCGAAGGTGGTTACTTCGTCGACACCGAGGAAGCTGAAACCTTCCGCAACGAGTTGAAATACATCCTCGTCACGCAACGTGCAGCGTTCAACTCACCGGTGTGGTTCAACATCGGAGTTGCAGGAGTACCGCAGCAGGCGAGTGCATGTTTCATCTTGTCGGTCGAAGACACCATGAACGACATCTTGAATTGGTACCGCGAAGAAGGAGTCATCTTCAAGGGTGGCTCCGGCTCGGGCATCAACTTGTCGCGCATTCGAAGCAGTGCAGAGATGTTGCAAGGCGGCGGAACTGCTTCTGGTCCGGTCTCGTTCATGCGCGGCGCCGACGCGTCTGCCGGCACCATCAAGTCAGGTGGCAAGACACGTCGCGCGGCGAAGATGGTCATCTTGAACGCCGATCACCCCGATGTCGAAGAGTTCATCTGGTGCAAGGTCAAGGAAGAGCGCAAGGCCCGCGCATTGCGCGACGCTGGTTTCGACATGGACCTCGATGGTGCCGACTCGTTCAGCATTCAGTACCAGAACGCCAACAACTCCGTGCGTGTCACCGACGACTTCATGCAAGCCGTGAAGGAAGACCGCGACTGGACGCTCAAGGCAGTGACCGATGGTCGCTCCGTTCGCACCATCCGTGCGCGCGATCTCTGGCGCCAAATTGCAGAAGCGTCGTGGGAATGCGCCGACCCGGGTCTGCAGTTCGACACCACCATCAACAAGTGGCACACCGCGCACGCAGCCGGCCGCATCAACGGCTCCAACCCGTGCAGCGAGTACATGCACATCGACAACTCGGCGTGCAACCTGGCTTCCATCAACTTGCTGAAGTACCTCGGTAACGACGACGTGTTCGACACCGAGGCCTACAAGCGAACCATCGAAGTGGTGTTCACCGCACAGGAAATCCTCGTTGGCCGTGCCGACTACCCGACAGAAAAGATCGGCGAAAACAGCCGTCTTTTCCGTCAGCTCGGCCTTGGGTACGCAAACCTCGGCGCGTTGCTCATGGCGCTCGGTATGCCGTACGACTCCGACGGCGGTCGTGCCTGGGCAGGTGCACTCACATCGCTCATGACTGGTCACGCGTACGCCACGAGCGCTCGCATCGCTAGTCGCATGGGGCCATTTGCCGGCTTCGCTGAAAATGAGCGCTACATGCTGAACGTGTTGCGTATGCATCGCGACGAGAACGCCAAGATCAAAGATGTCGACGTCGTTCAGCCCGACCTCGTGTATGCGGCCACCGAGTCGTGGGACCTGGCTGTGCGCGACGGCGAAGAGTACGGCGTGCGTAACTCACAGTCCACGGTGCTCGCACCGACCGGAACCATCGGCCTCATGATGGACTGTGACACCACCGGCATCGAGCCAGACCTTGGTCTGGTGAAGTTCAAGAAGCTTGTCGGTGGCGGAAACATGCAAATCGTCAATCAGACGGTGCCGCGCGCATTGAAGCGCCTCAACTACGAAGGACCAGTCGTCGATCGCATCATCGATTACATCGACAAGAACAAGTCCATCGTCGGCTCACCCGACCTGAAGCCCGAACACCTGCCGGTGTTCGCCTGCTCGATGGGTGACAACACCATCCATTACGAAGGTCACGTCCGCATGATGGCTGCTGCACAGCCGTTCCTCTCGGGCGCCATCTCGAAGACGGTCAACATGCCCGAAGAGGCATCTGTCGAGGACATCGAGAAGCTTCACATGTTGTCGTGGGAACTCGGCATCAAAGCTGTCGCCATTTACCGCGACAACTGCAAGCTCGGTCAGCCACTCTCCACCATGAAGAAGGACGACAAGAAAGACGACGCACCTGTCGAGGCAGCCTCGGCAGCGACTCAGGTCATCGAGCGCGTGGTCGAGAAGGTCGTCACCAAGCCGGTGCGTCAGAAGTTGCCACGCTCGCGTCGTGGTCGCACCTTCGAGTTCCGCGTGGCGGACTGCAAGGGCTTTGCCAACATCGGCGAGTACGAAGATGGACGACCGGGTGAAGTGTTCCTCACTGTGTCGAAGCAGGGCTCGACCCTGAGCGGCATCATGGATGCATTCGCCAAGTCCATCTCGTACGGTCTGCAGTACGGAGTACCGTTGCGCGCGTTCGTCGAAGCGTTCACCAACATGCGCTTCGAGCCCGCCGGCATGACCGACGATCCGGACATCCGTATCGCCTCATCGATCATGGACTACCTGTTCCGTCGCCTCGCACTCGAGTACTTGACATACGACGAGCGCGCCGAACTGGGCATCTTCAGCCGCGATGAGCGCCTGCAGCCAACCCTGCCAGGTGTCGAAGAGAGTGTCGTTGAAACCTCGATGGGCTCCGAAGTGGTCGCAGACCCGAAGACCATCCCGTCAGCATCTGAGCTCAGCCAGCAGATCGAGCTTGGTCTCGCTCCGACGGCACCGAGCACAGATCACTCACCGGCAGGTGGCATTGCCCGCCACAGCGATGCGCCGATGTGCATGCAGTGTGGCGTGCAAATGAACCGCGCTGGTTCGTGTCATGCATGCCCATCATGCGGTAGCACCAGCGGCTGCAGCTGAGATAACTCACATACGAGAGCAAAGCCCCGGCCATTGTGCCGGGGCTTTGTCATGTTCGAGGCGGTGTCAGCAACTGGTATTCGACGTCAATGACACCGGCTGTGCCGAATCGGGGGCGCAGCAGGCGGTTTCTTCGACTCTCATCGCCTCGGCATCAGCGAGCACCGTGTAGACCTCCCACGGTTCGCCGTCAGGCGCATTCACCCACACTTTGTCTTGTACTGCGTAGCAACACGTGGTCTCTTCTTCTATGTCGGTGGCGAGACCTGTGGACTGCAAGTGGGCGATGGCATCTTGAACAAGGTCGGTTGTCTCCACTTCGACTCCGAGATGGTTGAGTGAACCAGGCTCACCTTGTCCCTCAATGAGGACCAGTTTCAACGGTGGGTCTGCAATCGCGAAATTCGCGTAGCCCTCACGGACTTTTGCCGGGCCGGTCTTGAACAATTTCGAATAAAACTCGATCGCCTCGGACAGATTCGAAACGTTCAGCGCTAGTTGAACTCGTGACATACGGCGCTCCTCATCAGGTGGACTCCTTCAGGGTACCAGTGCTTCTCTATGTCAATTCGGGTTGCGGTGTCCACGGACCTTTCGCATCGAGATCGTGGACAGTGAGACCCCATTGGTCGATGAGGTCGAGGCTCACGTGCACGGCACCTGTCGAGTCCTTGTCGCAGCAGCACAATGCCAGCGTTGCTTCAACCATCTCTTCCATGGATTCAATCTGGTCCTTGCGCACGAAGTCGCCGACGAGAATCTGTGCGCCTTCGCTCATGACCGCGGCACGCGGCTCGATGGTGTTGATGCGTACGCCGTGTTCGTACATCTCGACTGCCAGATCATTGGTGATGCGATTGAGTGCTGCTTTCGATGAGCCGTAGATGCCGTGGCTGGTGTGAGTCTTTCGAAAGGGAGGACCTTCGTTGTGTTTGGCAGTGGCACTCGAGACGTTGACGATCCAGCCTTCGCCACGGGTGATCATCGATGGAAGAACCTGCTGGCAAATTTCAAGCGGTGCGAACGTGTTCACTTCATACGTGAGTCGCAGGCGCTTTCCGGGGTAGTCAAGTAGCGGGCCGTACATGGCTGCAGCAGCGTTGTTGATGACCACGTCGATGTGGCCCTTGAAGTGCTCGAGAGCAGCGGGGATGATGCCGAGGCGACTGTTCTGGTCGGCGAGATCAGCACTATGGGCATGTGCCTTGGCTCCGAGTGCTTCGCACAGAGCGACGGTCTCTCGAAGGCTTCCGGGTACTTTGTCGTGGGGGTCAAGGTGACGAGCCACGAGAAAGAGGTTCGCGCCCTCTGCGGCGAGGCGCCTGGCCAGTGATGCCCCGATACCGCGGCTTGCCCCGGTCACCAGCACGTTGCGACCTTCGAATCGTCTGAGAGACATCACTTCACCAGTTTCTGTTCTTGAAGGAAGGCGAGTGTGCACTCGCCGATGTAGTTACAGTCGTCGTCGGACAGCGAATGATTGTTCGGCAAGATCAGGCCCCATTCCATGACATTGTCCGCATTCGGTAAGCCGGCCTCAGGTTGGCGGAAGTTTGACTTTCGGAAAGCAGGTTGGCGCGCCGCGTTTCCCGTCCACACCATGCGGGTGTCGATGCCATGAGACTCCATGAACTGTTGATATTCAGCACGCCTGATGCCGCTGTCTTTGTTGATGATGATGGGAAACATGTGCCATCCCGTTTCCACACCCTCGGTGAGTCGCGGCAAGGTGAAGAACTGCGGCCATTGTGCAAAGTGCGACGACGTGATGTTGAAGTTGCGTTGACGGCGCGCAAGGTTGTCGCTCAGCTTGTCCAACTGCACCAGACCGAATGCAGCCGACAACTCGGATGGTTCGAAGTTCCAGCCGACCTCGTCGAAGATGAAGAGGTCGTCATACTCGAGGTCGCCTTCGATTTCTGAGAAGAACCGTGAGCCGGCAGTCTTCTGTGATCCGAAAAGCTTGACTTCTGAACGGCGACCCCACCTGCGAAGCAGCAATGCTCTGTCCGCCATTGCGTCATCGTCGAAACACACCATGCCGCCCGTGCCGGCGGCGGTGATGATGTGGGAGAGGGCAAATGACGTGAGGCTGATGTCGGCTCGGGTGCCGGTTGGTGTGCCGCGAAGTGTGAGTCCGAGTGCATCGCACGAGTCTTCGATGACTTTCAAGCCGTGTCGATCGGCAATGTCGCGAATGTGATCCCAATCGGGAGCATTGCCGATGAGGTTGGGCACCAAGATGGCCTTGGTCCGTGGGCTGATCATTTCCTCGATCTTGTGTACGTCGATCTGGAACGTGTCTGGAGTGACGTCGACGAACACGGGCACCAATCGTGCCCGAATCATCGGTGCGATGTCTGTCGAGAAAGTGACCGACGAAGTGATGATCTCATCGCCGGGAGCAAGCCCCAGAACGTCGATGGCCAAGTAGAGAGCCGACGAGCCCGAATTGCACATGATGCCGCGCTTTTTTCCAAAGAGGGCAGCGACTCGTCGTTCCATGTCGCGCACGTTCTTGCCGATACGCAATGCGGTCGGCCCACCTCGCAGCACGTTCACGACAGCCTCGATCTCGCGTTCGTCGTGCACTGATCCGGCATATTCGATGCGGCGAGCACCTTGTGTCATTCGCGTCATGTCATGTCCTCCGTGGTTCTGATTGGTAGGGCGTCTGTTCGAGCTCGCGCACGAGGCGATCAAGAAGGTCTGCGAGTTGGTCTTTGTCTCCACGCGACCACTTGTCGAGTACCGACATCAGGTGACGGTCCCGCACTTCGACCATTCGCTTGGACAGCGCTGTGCCCCGATTCGTGCGTGACACCAAAATGGCACTCGCATTGTCGGGGTGTTGAACTTTGCGCACGAGGTGCAACTCTTCGAGCAGCGTCACTTGTCGACTTGTCGCGCCGGTGTCCATGCGGGCTGCACGTGCAAGGTCGGCGAGTGACATGCGGTCATCGAGCGCAAGAAGCACCTCGGTTGCCTGTTGAGGCAGGTCGACGCCACTGGCATGGGAGAGCGCCTTATGGACCTGCTTGCTCGCTCGAAGTCGCTGTAGGCGTCGTAACGAAGCTGCGATCTCTGTGTGAGACGGATTGTGCCCGTGTGCCATGCCCCTCGATTCGAGTGATAGTGTTGACTCAGTCAAGACTATCAGGAAGGCATCATCGTGGGGGAGCAGCGGTACACCATCATCTCGTCTGATTGTCATGCCGGTGGGTCGATGGAGCAATACGCCTCACATCTCGATGCGCAGTGGAGAGACGAGTTCGACCAGTGGCAGGCCAAGTACGTGACGCCATGGCGCGATTTGACCGGGGATTCAAAGGTGCGCAACTGGGACAGCTCTCGGCGCTTCGACGAACAACAACGAGATGGCATCGTGGCGGAAATAGTTTTCCCGAACACGGTGCCGCCGTTTTTCCCCACCAACTCTGTGGTCGCCCCCACGCCTACGGAGAAAAATTACGAACGACGTCTCGCAGGTATTCGTGCCCACAATCGCTGGCAAGTGGAGTGGTTGCAGGAAGCGCCAAAGCGTCGCAAAGGTCTCATCCAGATTTTTCTGAACGACATCGACACCGCGGTCGCAGATATTCGTGAGTTTCACGCACGGGGTATCGACGGAGGAGTGTTGCTGCCAGGAGTCGCCCCTGATTCAGGTCTGCCGCCGCTCTTCGCTCGCGACTACGACCCCATCTGGGCGGTGTGCGAAGAGCTCGACCTCACCATTGCGCATCACGGCGGGGGAACGGGCATCCCGAACTACGGCAATCACCCCGCAACGATGATCGGTT
>DAIOTI010000034.1:9528-11009 GCA_036752105.1 Ilumatobacteraceae bacterium
TTTTTGCGATGGAGTCCCCATGGTGGGCCGACAGGGCGGTGTGGCATCTCATCTGGGGCGGAGTCTTCGAGCGTTATCCGAATCTCCGATTCGTCCTTACGGAAGTCGGCATCAAATTCGTCCCTGAGATGCTTCGCTCGATGGACTACTTCCACAGCGAGATGGTGAAGGGTCGGCTCGGCGAGATTGCATTTGAGCCCGATCAGATCCTGAAAGAGAAGCCGAGCACCTATTTCAATCGCAATTGCTTCATCGGGTCGGCCTATCCGAGTCCGTCCGATGCGGAGATAATTCGCGAAGTGGGAATTGAACGAGTTCTTTGGGGCAGCGACTATCCGCACCATGAGTCGACGTATCCCTACACTCGCGAATCACTGCGCTTGGTGTTCTCTGACTGGCGACCAGACGAACTTCAGACGATTCTTGCCGGCACTGCATCTCGTGTGTACGGATTTGACCTAGATGCACTTCGTCCACTGGCTGCAGAACACGGACCGACGCACGCTGAGATTGCGAGACCACTCGAAGTCGTTCCCGCTGACGCAACGAGCCCTGCCTTCTCACGCCCCTGAGAGATCGTCAAGATCTCATCAGTCCCACGCGCACTGCATGCGCTTGATGCCGTTGATGAAGGCACTCTGCAGGTATGCCGGCTCGCTCGTGATGTGAAGCGACGGCACGCGCTGGCGAATCTCGTCGAACATCACGGCAATTTCGCGACGTGCAAGGTTTGCGCCGAGGCAGAAGTGTGGCCCTCCCGCTCCGAAGCCGACTTGAGCCGGAGACAGTGGACGAGCGATGTCGAACGCCTGAGGGTTCGTGTACACGCGCTCATCGCGGTTGCCGGAGCAGTACCACATCACGACTTTCTCGCCCTCTTTGATGGGTTGGCCGTTGATTTCGGTGTCCTCGGTGGCGGTACGACGGAAGTGGATGACGGGCGTCGCATAGCGAACAATTTCTTCGACCGCTGTGCGCGTGTGCTCCTCGTAGTTGCCGTACCACTTCTCACGTTGATCGGGATTGTCGGTGAGAAGTTTCATGCCGTGGCTGATGGCATTGCGAGTTGTCTCGTTGCCAGCGACGACGAGAAGAATGAAGAACGAACCGAACTCTTGCGCGGTGAGGCGCTCACCGTCGACGACAGCGTTCATCATCGCCGACGTCACGTCGTCTTTGGGGTTCTTCACGCGGTCTTCACCGAGCGCTTGGGCATAGGCGAAAATGTCCATGCCCGCCTTCAAGAGGTCTTCGTATGAGCCGACGAATTCAGGGTCGCCCACACCGAGGATGACGTTGGTCCAATTGAAGATTTGGCGCTCGTCGCTCTCGGGAATGCCCATCATGTCGCAGATGATCTGTAGGGGCAGCAGTGCCGCAACCTCTTCGACAAAGTCGCAGGTCTTTCCGGGGAATTGCTCGAGCAAACGGTCGATGACTTTTGCCGCGCGCACCTTTACCTGTTCCTCGACGCGTGTGAT
>DAIOTI010000035.1:0-10840 GCA_036752105.1 Ilumatobacteraceae bacterium
GATGCCGCCGACGCTCGACGTCGAGGCGTTCAAGGCAATGATCCAAGGCGAAGTGAGCGGTGATGCCGGATACCAGTTCTGGGCTGACAATGAAACAGATGAAGAAGTTGCCAAGTTGCTTCGTCTGAATGGACGCGAAGAGTCGATCCATGCAGAACGCCTGAACGAGGTCATCGCTCTTCTGTCCTGAGCAGACCGTTTGTGGTCATTCGTTGCCACCTAGTGTGACGACATGCGAGTACTGGTGATTCACTCTCACCCAGTCACCGACAGTTTCTCCGGTGCGCTTCGCGACTCTGCGATTGAAGGTGCGCGTGCTGCTGGTCACGATGTGCGTGTTCTCGACTTGGGCGCGATGAGTTTCAACCCGGTGATGTCTGCTGAGGAACTTCGCGGGTACAAGGCAGTCACCCCCGTGGCGAACGAAGATCTCACCGTCCACATCGACGCAGTCCGATGGGCAGACGTGCTCGTGTTCGTGTATCCGACGTGGTGGTCGACACTGCCGGCGCAGTTGAAGGGTTGGCTAGAACGAGTGATGCGGCCTGGTGTGGCCTTCGTGTTCGACGAAGACAACAAAGTGCGTCCAGGTCTGCGACAAGTACGACGCATCGTGGGAATCACCACGTACGGGTCGAAATGGCCGTACGTGAAGCTGATGAAAGATTCCGGGCGTCGAACCCTGCTTCGAGCGTTGAAGTTGAACACCTCGTGGCGAACGAGATCAAAGTGGATCGCGCTGTATGGCATAGACGGGGCAAGTGAAGAAAACCGCACCCATTTTCTCGCCGAGGTTCGACGGAGCATGGAAAAACTGTGAACGTCCTCGTACTTTTTGCACATCCGCTCGCAGATTCGTATGGTCGTGCGATTTTTGACCAAGTGATGTCATCGCTAGACGGCGACAATCATGACGTCCGGTCACATGATCTGTGGCAAGAGAACTTCGGCCCCGTGCTCTCAGCGGTGGAGAAACGTGGTCACTTCGCTGCACCTGAAACCAAGACCGCCAATGATCCACTTCTCGCAACGCATGTCGCAGATCTTGAGTGGTGCGAAGCGATTGTGTTCGTGTACCCAAGTTGGTGGTCGGCTCCACCGGCCATCATGAAGGGCTGGTTCGACAGGGTGTTGATGCAGGGTGTGGCGTGGACATTTCCGGAAGGTGCCACTCGCTTGCATGCAGGACTCGCTCATGTGCGGCGACTTGTAGCTGTCACGACATACGGCTCGTCACGGTGGGTCAATGCGCTCGAAGGTGAACCTGGGAAGGCCACTATCCGTCGGGGGCTGCGGGTGTTGTGCAACCCGCGGTGTCGAAGTAGTTGGATCGCCCATTACGGGGTGGATCGAGCGACTCACGAGGCCCGTTCAGATTTCTTGGCGAAGTTGCCGCGGCGTCTACATCGCGCATTGCGCTGATTGTTCGCCGACTGTCAACTCGGACCGAGCCAGAGGTACTGTCGTGAGCGTGCGAACACTGGTGTGCAGACAATTCGGACCACTCGACGACCTCGTGATGGAAGAACAACCACCACCACCACTGGGGGAAAGTGACGTGCGTATTGCCGTGACGGCTTGTGGCATCAACTTTGTCGATGCACTGCTGTGTGAAGGCAAGTATCAGATCAAGCCACCACTGCCGTTTCGGCCGGGGTCAGAGGTGGTGGGGCGCATCACAGAAATCGGAACTGCTGTCACGACGTCTGCCGTTGGTGACAGAGTGTTCGCGCCTGTCGGGTTCGGTGGATTCTCCGACGAAGTCGTGACCAGTTCGTCGCGCATCTTGCGTCTTCCAGATGCCATGAGCGATGGCCAAGGAGCCACCTTCATGCAGAGCTACCTCACTGGTTGGTTCGCGTTGGTGACCAGAGCAAAAGTCGAAGCAGGAAAGTCCATGCTCGTTCTCGGCGCAGGTGGTGGTGTCGGCCTTGCAGCAGTCGACCTTGGTCGCGCGCTCGGTCTTCGAGTCATTGCCGCGGCGTCATCGGCAGACAAGCGAGAACTTGCGGCAAGCAAAGGCGCGTTCGCCACCATCGACTCGTCGACAGAAGATGTGAAAGAGCGCGCCAAAGAGCTCGCTGGTGGGTCGATCGATTATTTGTACGACCCTGTAGGGGGCGACTTGGGAGTTTCTTGTCTTCGTGCATTGGGTGAAGACGGTCAGTATCTCGTCGTGGGTTTCGTCGGGGGCATTCAATCGCTGCCGGCAAACCAAGTGCTCTTGCGTAATCGTCGCGTGACCGGAGTGGACTGGGGCGCTTGGGTGGGCCGGAACCCGAAAGAAAACCAGAAGATGTTGATGACCGTGCTCGAGTGGATTGCTGACGGTCGACTCAATCCCGTGGAGCCCGCCTCATATCCGTTGTCACAGGCGGTTCAAGCCCTGAAGGACATGCAGAACCGCAAGGTTGCGGGCAAAGTCATTCTTGTTCCGTAGCGCATGTGGCGCTGTCGGCTTTGTCAGTCCTTGGCACGTTCCAGGTCGTACAACGCAAGACCGACTTTTCGACTCACCCACATGCCTGCACCTACTTGGACGAAATACTGACCGAGGTTCTTGCGGTACCACTGTGCACTACGGGCATGCACGTTCATGTCAGTGGCGCGCTTGTCGACTACATGCTCTAGGTCGTGTGCAGTGGGGGCTTCGACGTACAGCACTCCACGACACGCGGCAGCGAGGTGTTCGATGGCATTCTTTGCGCCTGCGTCGCTGAGGTAATGCAACACGCCGTGACAGATGACGAGGTCGTACGTGCGCTCAGGGCGCCAAGTGGTGATGTCGCGAAGTTCATGTCCGAATTTCTTGCAGGCATGTTCGCTGACGTCCGTCGAGTGCACCGTCACCCGTGGACGATTTTCTTTATACCAGTCGCGCCAATAACCCGGACCAGCCCCAACGTCGAGGACGCTTCGAACGGGGAGGTCCCACCACTGGCAGAACGAATCGACTGCTTGGGCCAACTGTGCGATCTTGCGCTTCGTGTGAACGGGTTTGTCTGAGTAGAAGCGGCGGTAATAGTCGTCGTCAAATACTGTTCGAGCCATGGGACATTGCTAACAGGTCGCAGAACCGGAGTCGACGACGGACGCGTCGAGAGAGTTGACGAACGACCATGTGTAGGCCCGTTCAGTGAATGTGAGGTCGAGGACTCCGTGATTGGCGCGATATCGGAACTCGCTTCCTGGAGCCGTCGAGATGAAATTGTGGGCAGGTGCACCACCAAGACCACTGATGAAGAATCGTGGTCCGCCTTCTCTCGGACGCCCATCGTTTCCCAGCGGCGCGAAACGTTCGTAGATGTGGTCATGTGCTGCGAGCAAGAGATCGGCACCTCCATCGACTGCGATGCGCCACAGATCCGAACTCGTGACTGTTCCGTAGCGACCGCTCGACACCAGCGGGTGATGCATCGCCACGACGGCGCACTTACCTTCAGCGGTTGCAGTGCGAAGCTGCGCTGCCAGCCACTGAGCCTGGGGCGATGTGGCGGAACAACCATCGAAGAGTTGACCGAGGCACCACGTGTCCACGATGAGCGCTCTCCACGGGCCGAAGTCGGTGGAGTAGTACGACTGCGAATTAGGCCCGAAGAAGCGCGTGTAGCCGTATGCGCCAGGTACTCCGTATTCGTGATTTCCGCGTACGGGGAATGTCTTGTTGGCAAAAGTTCCCCAAGTGTCGCGGTAGTAGTAGTCGAAGTTCTCCCACTCCCCGTCCGGGTATTGAAGATCGCCCAGCGCCAACACTGCATCTGCGGGCATCGTTGCAATGAGGCCGGCAGTCGACGGAGCACCACATTGGCTTCCAGCGGCGCCGGTGCCACTGTTGACATATTGGCTGTCGCCGCAAGAGATGTCACCGGCGGCGATGATGCGCGCCGATGTCGCAGTGCCCACTCCTAGACGGTGCACACCGTCGGGCCACACACCGGTTCCTTCTCGTCGTGTGACCGCGCTTGCGTCTCCCAACTCGCCGAACAAGTTGCGCCCCCAACACCACATGCCTCTTTGAACAGAGAGAATGGCACACGCATGGGTGAGGCCGACTGACATCGTAGTCACCGTTCCGAGTGTCTCAGCGATGTTGACGATGTGCGGAGCGTGTTGAGATGTACTCGTTCCATCTGCAAGTTGACCGTGGGTGTTGTTGCCCCAACACCACACAGACCCGTCGGCGATGTTGGCGCACGTGAATTCTTCGCCTGCGTGAACACTCATCGCATCGGCCAACTTCACATTCACCGGCACTTGACGTGCCTTGCCCTTTGCGACCCCGAGTTGCCCCGAGTTGTTGCGACCGAAACACAGAACCTTGTCGTCACCTGGTGACCTGGGGCTCGTGCTCACGACACACGTGAAGCCGTTGCCTGCACTCACCGACTTCACCAGCAATGACCCGACACGCGCTGGTGAAAGACGTGCTGCAATGCCACTCACGCCGAGCTGTTTCGTACCGTTGGCCCCCCAACACCACAGGCGTTGGTCCTTCGTGACGGCACACGTGTGTGTGGTGCCGACACTCACCGACACCACGCCACGAAGTTTCGTGTCGACGGGAACAATCGAGTCATTGCGTGTTCCGACGCCTAATTGTCCGCGGCCGTTGGAACCCCAGCACCACAGTGAGCCATTGGTCTTGACGGCACACATGTGTGAAGCCCCCACTGCCAGATGTGCGACTCCACTGATAGGAAGTTGTGTCGGTACGAGTACTGCGGTGCGAGTGGCCACGGAGCGGGCTATCGGAGAAGCTGGAGTGGTCGGTTCGTATGCAGTCTCTAATTGACCCCAGCACCAGAGCGTCTTGTTCGGCAATGTCGCACATGTACGCATGCCACCGGCATACACAGCGGTCGCACCGGTGAAAAGTGACGGCTGGAAGGTGAGCGACATCGTGGTGAGCCCGGTTCCCAATTGGCCGTTGTCATTGAGACCGGTGCACCACACTGCGGTGGCTCGTAGAAGACAGGAATGGAAGTTGCCGGTGGCGACTTGAGAGACCGCAAACACATCCGTAGGGGTGGAAGTCGAAGTAGTCGACACACGTGCCACTGCCGCCGACGCACGGGTCAGCGGCGACAACACGGATCCGCCGACGGTCGTGAGGGCGACCATTGCGGACGCAAGCGGCATGCGGAACTTTCTACGCATCAGGTACTTCACCGTACCGATTGGCACCACTGGTTGAACGTCAGTGAGAAGACGGGTGCCTCTTGGTGGTTGAATTGGGGCTATGAGCATCTATACACAGCAACTCTCGTCACTTGACGGCCAGCCCGACGTACTTGCACAGGTCAAGGACAAAGTCACTCTTGTCGTGAATGTCGCCAGCAAGTGCGGTCTCACTCCACAGTACGAAGCACTCGAGGCGATCCACAAGAAGTACGCGTCACGTGGTTTCAGCGTGCTCGGTGTTCCGTGCAATCAATTCATGGGACAAGAGCCCGGAACAGCCGACGAAATCCGTACGTTCTGTAGCAACACATACGGTGTCACTTTTCCGTTGTCTGAGAAGATCGAAGTCAACGGTGATGGCCGTCATGGGTTGTATCGCGAACTCACGACTCATGCAGATGCTGAGGGTGTCGACGGTGACATTCGGTGGAACTTCGAGAAGTTCTTGGTGAATCGTCAGGGCGATGTAGTCGCTCGCTTCGGGCCACAGGTCGTGCCCGATGCCGACACCGTCGTCTCTGCCATCGAAGCTGCGCTGTAGTCGAGATGGCAACTGTGCCGCGCAACGGTGCGGTCATGCCAGCTGAATTCTCTCGGCACGAGCGAACGGTCATGTGTTGGCCGGCGCGTGAAGAGTTGTACGGCGACTTGTTCGCTGAAGCCGAGCGCGCGCATGCAGAAGTTGCCCGAACCATCTCTCAATTCGAACCTGTCACGGTGATCGCAGATCAACGTCACATTGAGCGTGCGGCGAAAATTGTGGGTGACGGGGTGGACGTCGTCGAGATGCCCATTGATGATTCATGGTTCCGAGACTCTGGTCCTATCTATGTGCGTGACGAGAGCGGCGCCGTGTTGGCCACCTCGTGGACGTTCAACGGATGGGGAGGGAAGTTCTCGCCGATCAGCAAGGACGTCGAAATCGCCTCGCGTTATGCAATGTCGCGAGGTGACGCCCTTCGTGAGATTCCGATGGTCCTGGAAGGTGGTTCATTGACGGTGAACGGTGATGGAGTGCTCGTCACGACCATGCAGTGTCTTCTCCACCCGAATCGCAATCCGCACCTGTCGAAGCGTGACATCGAAGATCGACTCCGCGATGAATTGGGTGCTCGGTCGATCATGTGGTTGCCGCATGGCCTCGAGCTGGATGACGACACCGACGGACATGTCGACAATGTCGCCGCGTTCGCCTCGACTGAACACCTACTACTGCAGGGCTGTGACGACCCAGGCAGGGCCGACCATGCCCGCATGGCCATCAACGCGAAGATCGCCGAGGACTTTCGGACTCACGAAGGCACGCCGTTGCGAACCACAGTCGTTCCGGTGCTCCCGTTCACCGAAGTGAACGGCACCACTGTTGTCGTGCCGTATCTCAATTTCTACGTGGGTAATGGCTTCGTACTTGTACCTACATGTGGTCATGAAGCAGACGACGACATGGTGGCGTTCATCGGTGAGCAGTTTCCTGGTCGCACGACAATCGGGCTCGATGTCGGAGCAGTGCTTGCAGTGGGTGGTGGCGGCATTCACTGCATCACGCAGCAGGTTCCAGCCGTCAGCGCAACTTCACCGCATTGACCGCAGCTGCGCTTTGGTCAGACCGGAGCGTCGCAGGTGCGAAGCGGCATCACCGTGCGCGGCAGGTGGTCCCGCAAGTCGCTGAGCAAGTCGCTCTTCAACGATTGATGTGAGGGGTCGTTCCACAAGTTCACCTGTTGCAACGGATCATTGCGATGGTCGTACAACTCGCCCTCGGTACCGTCGTGCAAAGTCCCACGTCCCATCGCGGTGCAGGTGAAACCATCTCGATGAATGGTGCGCGACCGCACGACTTTGTCGAAGAGCACGCTGTCCCACTCGGTGAGGACTCGCTCGAAACCGCGTGCACGAGCGTCGTCGTTTGACACGGGTAGTGAAGGTGCTTCGACATATTCAGGTGTGGGCAGGCCGGCGATAGATGCAAATGTTGCTGCCAGGGACACAAGCCCGACAGGTGCATCCACGACACTCGGCGCGACGTGTGCAGAGTTCGCCGGTTTCCAGATGAGCGGAAGACGCATGAGCCCGTCCACGTGGTACGGACCTTTGAAGAGAAAACCGAAGTCACCTTGCATCTCGCCGTGGTCGGTCGTGAAGACGATGTCCACGTCGTCTTGCCACCCCCGGGCTCGAATTGCAGTGAGTACTCGTCCGATGGCTTCGTCAATGAGCTCGTTTTCGATGTGCGTCATCGCGTTCACTTCGCGAACTTGGTCGGCGGTGAGTGTCGCCGGAACCCACTTCGCAGGGGCTTCGTAGTTCGACACGAAGCTGCCGTCGTACCAACCCATCCAATGTGCAGGTTTGCTTCGCAGTACTTCTTCTCGTCGAGCCGGATCGGTGATGTACCCGGCAGGAAGATCGAGGTCGCGCCAGTTCACTCGGCTCAGCTCAGACTGTGGTGGGTCCCATGGGTGATGCGGATCGGGGAACGACATCCAACAGAACCAGTCGTCGTCGCTCGACAGTGAATCGAGCCAAGTGATCGTGCGATCTGCGACCCAATCTGTGTGGTACCACTCCTTGTTGATGGGGTTGTGGTGCACTTGCGGAGCGTTCGTGTCGCCTCCGCCTTTTGAGTTCACCTCGAGATCCATGTCGAGGTTCGGCAGGAACATGCCGAGGGCCTCTGGGTGGTTTGCTCGAATCCAAGCCGAATAGTGCAACGACGCAGCAGGCGAGTGCGTGGCAAATTCAAGATGATCAAACCCACGGTGGGGCACGCGGCTGCCATCGGGCATGACGTGAAACGCTGTCTCTTCGCCGGTTGCCGCGACTTTGTTCTCCACGAATCGACCAAAGGGGTCGACCACAGGCTCGAAGTGAGCTTTCCCGATGAGGGCCGTCTTGTATCCGGCTGTTCGTAGCGTCGCTGCGATGCTCGGAGCATCATCAGGAAGTGGCACGCCGTTCATCCACACGCCGTGTGTGGCGACGTGTTGCCCCGTGATCATGGTGCTTCGCGAGGGCATGCACACCACGTTCTGTGGATGTGCGCGCGTGTAGTTGATTCCGTGCGACGCGAGCGCATCGATGTTCGGTGTGCGGGCGACAGTGCCGCCATTGCAGCCGAGCGAGTCGAACCGTTGTTGGTCGGTGGTGATGAAAAGGATGCGCCTACCCATCAGACTGTTCCCTCCAGGATCGACTTTGCTTTCTTCAACCCGACTCCGGCTGCGCCACCGATGACGAGAGCAAGCACATCTGGCTTCATTGTCGTGCTGTACACCGCCAACGTATGGCCGTGTCCGTCGTCCATGACATCGAGCGTGCCGAGATGTCCGGTGACGAGAGGATTGTTGACGATGGTGTACTGAAAACGACGTAGCTCATGGTCGAGAAGCACGATGTCTTCTTCGAATGTGAGACCAGTTGACGTGGTCACCCACCGCTTCTTGCCGTCCACACGGCAATCGGTGAGCGGAAACCATTCGTGAAGGCGAGCCGGGTCTCCGATGAAATCCCACGTGGTGGAAGGTGAACACTCGATGTGCTGCTCGCGACGCACCGTGCCCATTCGGGCGACGCTACTGGTGGCGCTTCACGGTGTCAACAGTCGGTGACTGTCAACCGTGGTGTGCGCTACAGACTCCAGTCAATGGGGTCACGACCAGCAGCCACGAGGGCTTTGTTGGCTTGGGAGAAGGGTTTGCTGCCGAAGAAGCCATTGTGGGCCGACAAGGGAGAGGGGTGTGGGGCCTCGAGCACCACATGGTGGGCACCCGTGATGAGCGGGCGCTTACGCCTGGCCGATGCCCCCCAGAGGATGAAGACGACGGGGTCGGACTTTGCCGCCACGGCAGAGATGACCTCGTCGGTGAAACGTTCCCAACCTTTTCCTTGGTGGCTTCCCGCTTGTCCTGCACGAACGGTGAGTGTCGTGTTCAACAACAACACACCGCGCTGTGCCCAAGTGGTGAGACAACCATGTGTCGGAGTGCTGACACCGATGTCGTCGTGAAGTTCTGCATAGATGTTTCGAAGAGAAGGTGGGATGGAGACACCATGTTGCACGGAGAATGCAAGTCCGTGTGCCTGTCCTTCGCCATGATACGGATCTTGTCCGAGTATCAGAATTTTCGTGTCGGCATACGAAGTGGTGTGTAGCGCCGCGAAGACATCGCGTTCGGCAGGGTACACCTGGTGCTTGCGACGCTCACTGGCGACGAAAGATTGGAGCTCGATGAAATACGGCTTGGACAGTTCTGCCTTCAATATCGGGTTCCAATCCGTCGTCACATGCACGAATATACGCAGTTTGTGAAGTAACTCGACGAGGTTGGGTGGCACCACTCAAAAGCGATGGCACACTTATCGAGCAATGGACGCGGCACTTGCCATCGACATCGGAGCCACGAAACTCGCAGTGGGCATCGTCACGCGCGGTGGCGAGTTGGTCGACCGTGCTGTCGTGCGTATCGATCACAAGTGGAGCGGCGAGCAGTTGTTCGATGAATTGTCACGGGCAGTCAAAGAACAGATCAATCGTGCGCACGGACACCATGGCGCTGATGTCGTCGTTGTCGGAGTCGGAAGTGCGGGGCCGATCGCACGCAATGTCGAAACGGTGTCGCCGCTGAACATCGAACAGTGGCGTGACTTTCCACTTCGTGAACGACTCGTCACGTTGACGTCTCTTCCCGTGTTCGGTGACGGCGATGCCAAGGCGTTGGCTCTCGCCGAAGGCTGGTTGGGTGCAGCCAAAGGAGTCGACAACTTCATGGCCATGGTGGTGTCCACCGGGGTGGGCGGGGGCATCGTGCTGAATGGCGATCTGCTCGACGGGGCCACGGGCAATGCCGGCCACGTGGGCCATGTCGTGGTCGAGCCCAACGGCCGTCGGTGTTCGTGCGGGGGACGAGGGTGTCTCGAGGCTGAGGCATCTGGGCCGGCCATCGAGGCCATCACGGGCCGACCTCCGACCCAACCGACATATGAGACCATGGTTCGCACAGGTCGCCTCGTCGGTCGCGCAGTTGCGTCGGTTAGCAATGTGCTCGACCTGAAGCTCACAGTTGTCGGGGGAAGTGTCGCGCTCGGGTTCGGCGCCACATTTTTCACAGCTGCCCAGAAGACACTCGATGAGTTGTGCCAGATCGAATTTGCACGCGGAGCCAGAATCGTCCCTGCTCGACTCGCAGATGAAGGACCACTTGTCGGTGCTGCTGCAGTTGGTTGGCGTGGATTCAATCGAAGTTGATCGTCCGCACCGACGCACGGCAGTGAATCAGGGCGCGAGCAGTCGGTAGAGGCGCTCGAACGGGCCTTGTCCGATGAACCTGGTCCACCACAACACGAACATCGAGCCAAGCACGATGCATGTGATTGAAAGCACCAGTGCAGTGTCGAGACCGGTGGGAGATGCAGCTTCGTACATTTCCACCACTATCTCGTAGAAGAAGACGTGGAACATATAGAAGGTGAGGCTCGTTCGACCGATGCGCGCGAGAGCAGTGATGATCGACGACCGTTGCCATCTGTCGCAGAGATGTGAGATGAGGACAATGCAGACGAGGGTCGAGCCGACGGTTCCAACCGTGTACGTCACGCCCCCAGACTTCGGATCAGTCGACGACACCATCAACATGAACGCCGCATTGTCTGCTGTTGCTGC
>DAIOTI010000036.1:0-10548 GCA_036752105.1 Ilumatobacteraceae bacterium
TCAATCTCCTCATCGCGCACGCGACCCCTTCCGAAGTTGCTCACAGCGCTCGGCGTCAAGCACCTTGGTCCAGCAGCTTCAGAGTCTCTTGCCGCTGAATTCGGAACTCTCGATGCAATCGCTTCTGCGTCGAATGATCAGCTCGCTTCTGTCGAAGGTGTCGGCGACGTCATTGCTCAGTCTGTGTCGTCTTGGTTCACAAAGGTCGAGAACAAAGCGATTGTCGACAAGTTGCGCTCTGCCGGCGTCGACTTTGGCCGTGTCGAGCGCAGCTCTGAACCCCAGACCTTGGTGGGGAAAGCCGTTGTGGTTACTGGCACGCTCGCGAACTACTCGCGCGATGGGGCAGAGGACGCCATCAAGTCACGTGGAGGAAAGAGTCCCGGAAGCGTCAGCGCAAAGACATTTGCTGTGGTGGTGGGCAGTGAACCTGGAGCGAGCAAAGTGACAAAGGCCGAACAACTCGGCATTCCGATGCTCGATGAGAAAGGCTTCGAGCACGTACTTGCCACCGGCGAACTTCCGTAGATTTCGTCGTCAGTTCGAGGTGAACTCCCACGAGAAGAATTTCGATTCATTTCGTGATTCGTCGATCTTCCAATAGATGACCGTCGCCTTGTGAAGGCCCTGCTTCAATTCCTCGACAGCTGCGCCTTCTTGAGGAGTGAACGAGATGGTGAAGTTGCCTGCGTCGTAAATGGCTGTCGGCGGAAGGTCGATTTGTGAGCCAGGCTTGGGTACCGCTACGCCAGCTGTGACGTCATCGAGTCGCGTGACGGGAAGCTCAATGCCGTCCACGATGAGCACAGCCTCGTAGGGATCGAAGAAGTCGACGCTGATCTGGCTCTGGCGCAAGACGGTGTCGCCAGGGCCGGGAGTGATGGTGGCGATTTCATCCGGTAGCCGCTGCGCATCCCGGCCAGTGACTGCTTGGCTGAGGCCCACGATGATGAGGGCCAAGCCCAGCCCGATGGCGGTGCTGATGGCCAATCGACGGGCATTTCGGGGGGTTTTCACGGCTCCATTCTCGCCTGCGGCGCGCCATGAACCCCCACTTAGGGGCACCAAACGGTAGCGTCGAATGGGTCATGAGCGACGAGCACGTGCTGCTGGACACCGTTTTGGGTGGTCGGTATCGAATAGAGACGGTCCGCAGTGAGGCCACGTCGGCCGCATCGGCAGCCGGCACCATTTTCTGCGAGGGAACGGACATCTCCACCGGCAACCCCGTTGGGATGCGTCTCACCGAGGTTGCGCGCCTCATCGACCCCGCACTCGGTTCGACGACTGCCGCAGATGCGATCGAAGGCTTTGAGCGCCAGTTCAATGTCGCGGCATCGTTGCGTCATCCCACCGTCGAAGCCGTTCTCGACCATGGTGAGGCAGTCATTGGTGGTGAACGTCACGTGTATGTGGTGGCCGAACCGCTTCTGGGTGGGTCACTTCGCGACATGCTCGACCGGGGGCGCCGTCTCACGCCGTCACAGGCCCTCATCGTGGGTATCGACGTCTGCCGCGCTCTCGACATCGCCGCCAAGCAAGGTGTGGTGCACGGCGACCTGCGCCCGGCGCGCTTGGTGTTCGGACTTGATCGCCGCGTGCGTGTGGTGGGCTTTGGTGCTCCGCTTCGACCGGCGAACAACATGAGTGTCGACCAAGCCAACTATGCCGCGCCGGAATTAGAGCAAGGCATCGAACGCTCAGCTGCGTCCGATGTGTATTCACTTGCGCTCACACTCGTCGAAGCGATGACTGGCGAGGTGCCGTTCGCTTCCGACAGCGTCGCAGGTGCATTCTCGAATCGAAGTGGCAAGTTGCTTCCAGTGAATGCCGACTTTGGTGCTCTTGCAGCAGTGTTGGAACGTGCTGGTCGGCCGAGCCCTGACGAACGATTCAGTCCGCGTGAGTTCGGTCAAGCGTTGGTGCAGTCAGCAGAGAAGTTGCCACGACCAACTCCGATCGACATCGTTGGTAGTGGCTTGTTCGATGTCGCTGTCGCCGCAACCGATCCTTCGCAACCGACTGTTCGCCCGACATTCACCGCGCCGCCTGTGTCGTTTGCTCCGCCAACAGCGCAGCCGGGCTCACCGATTCTCATTCGCACCACACCGAACATCCCGCAGGCAGAGCTCCCAGACGGTGTGGTCATCGGTGGTTCGCAAACCGCAGATGGATCGCCATCTGGCCCAATCGTCATTGGCGCCGAAGGAACGGGGCCGACAGTCGTCGATGCCGACATGCTGCTTGCATTGAACGCAGAAGATCCCACCGAACAAGCACCGCGCCCGAAGAAACGTCGATGGGGCGTGCGCATTGTCGCAGCAATCGTCGTGCTTGCATTGTTGGCTGGTGGTGGAGTCGTTGCATGGAACACGGTGCTGAACCCCTCGAACCCAGTGCCCGAGCTCGTCGGTCTCACGGAAGGTGAAGCGCGAAATCAGGTGTCACGGTATGGCTGGAAAGTTGTGATCCGGAAAGATCGAAGTGATGAAGTGCAGACCGGCCAAGTCATTCGAACGGATCCAGTTCTTGGAAGTGCGCTGCGCAAGCGAGATTCCATCATCATGTACGTGTCCGAAGGCCCGACTCTGTCGGTGCTCGAAGATGTCACCGGCCTCACAGCTGACGCAGCCAAGCAGAAACTCACCGACATCGGGCTCGTGCCTGAAGTTACTGAAGCTGCTGACGAAACGGTGGCAGCAGGGAACGTCATCTCGTGGACGGTGCCCGATCAGCCCAATCTCAGAGTGGGAGAACAACTGGTGAAGGGTGCCACGGTGAAGATCGTGGTGTCCACTGGCCCTGCGCCGCGTGATGTGCCAGTTCTGATTGGGTTGTCGCTCGAGGAAGCCACGACACAGCTCAACGCGCTAGGTCTTGTCATCGCAGAGGGGCCATCGGCACCGTCAGTGGACATCCCCGAGGGCAAGATCATGGCGCAATTGCCACTTGCCACCACGAAGTTGGCACGTGGGGCTGCTGTGTTGGTGAGTATCTCGCAAGGTCAAAAGACGACACTCATTCCCACCGTCTACGGACGCACCTATGACGTTGTGAAGGAGCGCCTCGAGAAAGAGGGACTTGTAGTTGGCAGCGTCACCGGCAACAAGTCGCGAGGCCTGAAAGAAGCACGCATCAAGGGTAAGAAGGTGAAGGACTTCGAGCGAGTGCTCGTTGGCGAGACCGTCGATCTCATCTTCCCGTGAACATGTATTCGCTCCAAGATCAGCGGCATGATCGGAGTCGAGACACGCTGACACTCGAGCAAGTAGGTGTCGAAGAGATCTCCGTGGTGCCTTGGACCATGATGTTGCCGCGGAAGATGGCGCGCAAGGTCGGCCTGAACAGGCAGTGGGCGATGTTGGTCGTCGTCCTGAGCGGACTCTTCGCCACCAGTTTCACCATCACCGTCATTGTCGTGTCACTCGACGCAATCGCGACTGATCTGAATTCGACGGTGAGTGCACTCAATTGGTCACTGACTGGTCCGATGCTTGCGTTCGGTGTCGTTGGTCCTGCGTTCGGTAAAGCAGGAGACTTGTGGGGACACAAGCGGGTTTATGTGCTTGGCCTTGCCGTGGCAGGTGTATTCGCAGGTCTGACAGCACTTGCGTGGAACGCCGCGTCGATGATCGCGTTTCGAATCTTGTCAGCGAGTGCTGGCGCAGCCACCGGTCCGGCAGCAATGGCGTACATCAATCGACTCTTTCCACCTCACGAACGTGTGCGTCCCCTCAGCATGTGGAGCTTCACTACCGCAGGCGCACCGGTGTTGGGCGTCGTGCTCGGGGCGCCACTCGTGGAAGCAATCGGCTGGCGCATGATCTTTGTCGTGCAGGCGCCACTGTGCGTGATCGGTGTCGTCCTTGCGGCGCGCATGTTGCCAGAGACGGACCGCATGAAAGACGTCAAGTTCGATGTCGCTGGATCATTCACCTTGGGACTGGCAGCCACAGCGTTGTTGCTTGCGGTCAATCGTGGACATGCATGGGGCTGGGGAAGTGCGGCCATCCTCGGGCTCTTCGTTCTGAGCGTCGTGGCGCTCATCGTATTCGTGAAAGTCGAGCAACGAGTCGACGAACCACTCATGCCGATGCGATGGCTTCGCACGCGCAATGTCGTTCTGCCGATCACCAGCACCGGTCTCACCAACTTCGCATACATGGGTGGGTTTCTCATCGTGCCGCAACTGCTCGACAAAGGACTCGGATTATCCGCCGCCCACATCGGCTGGTTGGTGATCGCGCGACCATTGACCTTCTCGCTCGTGGCACCGCTTGGCAGTTCGTTCACGATGAAAGTAGGGGAACGAGTCTCTGCAGTTCTCGGCGCAGCCTTCGTGGTCGCATCGATGGTCATGCTTGCCAACGTGCGTATGGGAAGTTCTGACTTCTATGTCGCGATCGGTCTTGCATTGTCGGGTGTCGGCTTGGGGTTCGCATCGCCAGCGCTCACGGCACTGGTTGCAAACAGCGTCGATGACGCAAATCTCGGTGTGGCTGGCGCCATGCAGCAACTGATGAGCCAACTAGGTGCGGCCACAGGGTCGACGATCATGGTGTCAATCCATGAATCCACGTTGGGTAGTGGTGTGGCGGAGAGTTACGGCTTCGCGCTGTATGCCGGTGCGGCGATGGCCGCCGTTGGTATGGCGGTGTCCTGGTTCGTGCGTTCGACCGAGCACCGCGAAGCCGCCTCCGACTAAGGAGCCGTCAGTTATGCGGTGATGTCTTTGACTTCCGCCGCGATCTTCAGCGCAGTGTCATCTTGAGGAAGCGACGTCTGCATGGCCATGATCTTCATCATGTCGCCTTCAACTTTGATCTTGCCGCTCATGAACGCCTGCATACTTGCTGCTTGGTCCTGCTCCACGAAGATCTTTCGAGCAGTCTCGTAGTCCGTGGTGACGGTGGCGTCGGGGTTCTCGAGGGCACCGAGTTCCATGTCGACATCGCCAGATGTGGTGTCCATGTAGGCCCGCACAGTGCCTTCACCGAATGGGACATGGGTGATGACCTGGTTGATTCGCAGAGACACCTCGACTCGAGTGGCGAGGTGTGCGTACTTGGCACGAATCGCGCGCGCCGCATGCATCCATTCTTCTGAGAGGAAGGGGTGGCTCATGGGGAGCGACGCTAGTGGCGTTCGCCACAAAGTGCTCATTGTGATGAACGATTTGTCAAACGACGGTGGCATAGCACTCGCCACCAGCGAGAATGGACGAATGGCCCGCGTATTGGTGTCTGAAGAACTGGCCGAGCGTGGACTCGATCGCTTGCGGGCTGCGGGTCACGATGTCGATGTTCAGGTGGGGTTGAGTCCAGAGAAACTTCGTGAAGTCATCAAAGGCGCAAGTGCCCTCATCGTTCGTTCAGCCACCCAGGTAGACGATGCACTACTCGAGGCTGGGTCAAACCTCGTCGTCGTTGGTCGCGCTGGCGTGGGTCTCGACAACGTCGACGTCGAAGCAGCGACGAAGCGTGGCGTCATGGTGGCCAACGCGCCAGAGTCGAACATTGTCTCAGCCGCCGAGCACACCTTGGCGATGTTGCTGGCCGTCGCACGCAATGTGCCTCAAGCACATGCAGCACTTGTTGAGGGTCGGTGGGAACGCAGTAGATGGGAAGGTGTCGAGCTTCTTGACAAGACTCTCGGTATTGCGGGGCTGGGACGCATCGGCAAATTGGTCGCACAACGTGCCGCTGCATTCGGCATGCGAATCATCGCTTTTGATCCGTTTGTTTCAGCTGAACGTGCTCGCGCGATGAACATTGAACTCGTCGACATCGATCGGCTGATCCAAGAGTCAGACTTTCTCACGATTCATCTGCCGAAGACCAAAGAGACCGTCGGTCTCATTGGTCGCGACATGCTCTTGAAGGCGAAACCTAACTTGAGAATCGTCAACGTGGCACGTGGTGGCATCGTCGATGAAGATGCGCTCGCTGAAGCGGTGAGTAGCGGTGTCATCGCGGGCGCGGCTCTCGACGTCTTTGCCAAGGAACCCACCACAGAATCTCCGCTCTTCTCGGTGCCCGGAATCGTGGTGACGCCACACCTCGGAGCGAGCACCACGGAGGCTCAGGACAAAGCCGGCGACGACATCGCCGACATGGTCAATCTCGCTCTAGCGGGCGACTTCGTGCCGTATGCAGTCAACATCTCGGCAGCCGACGCGAACGAGACAATGAAGCCGTTCCTTCCGCTCGCGGAACGTCTCGGTCGACTCTTGGCCTCAATGTTCGATGCGACGCCGACGTCGCTCGAAGTGGTCGCCACCGGAGAAATCGGAAGCTACGACACTCGCATTCTCACACTTGCAGCAGAAAAGGGATTCTTCTCTGCTCTTCAGGATGAGCCGGTGACATTGGTGAATGCGCCTCAAGTGGCAAAGGCCCTCGGTGTAGAAGTCAAAGAGTCAAAAGTGTCGACTGGAAGCACGAGTGACTACGTGAACTTGGTGACTCTTCGCGCAGGTACGCACAGCATCGCCGCGACACTCGTGGGTCCACGGCGTCAGGCGCGCATAGTCATGGTCGATGACCACGTCACCGACGTTCCGCCTGCCGAGAACATGTTGGTCGTGCGTAATGACGACCGACCTGGTGTTATCGGTCTGGTCGGAACGCTGCTCGGAAATGCCGGTGTGAACATCGCGGACATGGATGTTGGTCGCGCGCTCACCCCAGGTACTGCTCTGATGGTGATTGCGCCGACTGCAGAAGTCACTGCCGATGTGCTTGCTCAGCTGCGCGCCGCACCGGGCATCATCGAAGTCACCACACTTCGCGCTTAGCGCGCGGCATTCAAGGCGTCGCGAGTGGCGATTGCTGCTTGTCGAGCGGCCTGTATGTGGTCGCTGCCAGTGGCGTACAAGATGGCTCTTGAGGAGTTGACCACGAGCCCACTTCCGTCTGAACTGGCGCCGTTTCGTACGACAGTTTCGGGGTCGCCACCTTGGGCGCCGACTCCGGGGACTAGAAGTGGCATGTCGCCCACGAGCGAGCGAACTTCGCGCAATTCCTCGGGGTAGGTGGCTCCGACCACGAGAGCAACGTCACCCATTTTCGACCACTTGTCTGCGGCGGTACGAGCCACATGCTGATAAAGCGGTACACCGTTGATCAGTTGCGACTGGAATTCGCCACTACCGGCATTCGAGGTGCGGCACAGCACCACCACGCCACCGCGTGCAAGGAACGGCTCGATGCTGTCGGTGCCGAGGTACGGGTTGACAGTCACTGCATGCGCGCCGTATCGATCGAAAGCCTCACGTGCGTACAAGGCAGCGGTGTCTCCGATGTCACCACGCTTTGCGTCGAGGATGATTGGGATGTGGGGGTGGTTCGAGCGAATGTGCTCGCAGACAGATTCAAGTTGAGTTTCGGCACCGACCGCTGCGAAGTAGGCGATTTGTGGTTTGAACGCACACACCACGTCTACAGTTGCATCGACGATGTCGATACAGAAGCGTGCGATGGACGACCTGTCGTTCTTCAGGGTCGAGGGGAACCGCGCAGGATCGGGGTCAAGACCGACACACAACAGTGACTTCGCCGTGGCCCACCGACTGGCGAGCAATTGCGAGAAGGCGACTTTGGACAATCAGCCCTCGACTGTGATGGCAGCAGTGGGGCACAGGTCGGCGGCAAGCATCACCTTGTCGCGCAGGTCCTCGCCGGGGTTCTCTTGCAAGATGTAGAGGTAGCCGTCTTTGCGCACCTCGAACACTTCCGGGGCGACCTGTGTGCACGCACCTGTCGATGCGCACACGTCGAAATTCACACTTACCTTCATGCCATCGTCCTTTCAGCCACTGCAAAACTAGCGGAGGTGACGTTCGTAGGCGCTGAGAACGGCGCGGAACGATGCTGTCACGGTGTTCGGGTCGGTGCCGACGCCCCATTTCACGTTGCCTTCCCCGTCTGTGGTCTCGACATAGGCGACGGCGGT
Organism: Ilumatobacteraceae bacterium; assembly: GCA_036752105.1. Lineage (GTDB taxonomy): Bacteria > Actinomycetota > Acidimicrobiia > Acidimicrobiales > Ilumatobacteraceae > UBA2093. The sequence continues at coordinate 7,954 of DAIOTI010000036.1, forward strand.
GGCCTCTGAACCTTGGCCCATCGCGTGCTCGGCATAATCGACGACGTCGAGGTCGGTGTCGAACCCGTTGCGCAGTGCATGCACGAATGCGTCGATTGGTCCGTTTCCTTCCCCGTTGATGGTCATCGGTCGACCTTCGTTCACCAGTTGGGCAGTGATGGTGGTGAGCCCGTTCGAATGGCTGCGCAACTCGTGGCTGGTCAATGACATGCGGGTGCTCGACGACAAGTACTCACTTTGGAACGAGTCCCACATGATGACGGGGCTGATCTCCGTGCCCGAGTCTTCGGTGATGTGCTGAATCGTCTTTGAGAACTCGATCTGCAGGCGTCGCGGCAAGTCGAAGCCATGTTCGGTCTTCATGACGTAAGCAACGCCACCCTTGCCGGACTGGCTGTTGACTCGAATGACCGCCTCGTGGCTTCGACCGACATGCTTCGGGTCGATCGGTAAATACGGAACGCCCCACGTGTCGTAGTTCTTGGGCAACGCTTCGAAACCTTTTTTGATGGCGTCTTGGTGACTACCGGAGAATGCTGTGTACACCAAGTCGCCCACATACGGGTGCCGTGGATGCACAGGAAGGCGATTGCAATACTCGGCAACGCGACGCAGAGCATCGATGTCGGTGATGTCGAGCTCCGGATCGACGCCATTCACGAACAGGTTCATGGCGAGGTTGACGATGTCGACATTGCCGGTGCGCTCGCCATTGCCGAAAAGAGTTCCTTCAACTCGATCGGCGCCAGCCATCACGCCGAATTCCGCTGCCGCCACGGCACACCCTCGATCGTTGTGTGGATGCAGCGAAATCACTGCGGATTCACGGTTCGGCAAGTGGCGGATGAACCACTCGATGACATCTCCGTACACATTCGGCGAATAGCACTCGACTGTGGCAGGAAGATTCAAGATGATGGGTGACTCTGGTGTCGGCTCGATGACGTCCATCACGGCGCGACACACCTCGATTGCATACTCGGGCTCGGTGAGAGTGAAGCTCTCGGGGGAGTATTCGTAACGGATGGCGGTTTCCGGAACCGTCTCTTCGAGTTTCTTGCACAGCTTCGCGCCATTGACAGCGATGTCGACGATGCCTTCCTTGTCCAGGTTGAAGACCACTTCACGCTGCAGTGGGTTCGTGGAGTTGTAGAAGTGCACGATCGCGCGCGGAGCACCCTTGATGCATTCGTAGGTTCGCTCGATCAACTCCGGCCGACACTGAACCAATACTTGAATGGTGACATCGTCAGGTATGAGATCTTTCTCGATCAATTGGCGCACAAAATCAAAGTCGGGTTGGCTTGCAGAAGGAAAGCCGACTTCGATTTCCTTGAAACCCATCTTCACCAACGCATCGAACATGCGCATCTTGCGTTCGGGGTCCATCGGGTCGATGAGCGCTTGGTTGCCATCACGCAAGTCGACGCTGCACCACAAGGGAGCCTTCTCGATCATCTTGTTCGGCCAGGTGCGGTCGGTGAGCACGACTGGAATGAACGGCTTGTAACGGTCAAATGCCATTGCTTTGGGTGTCACGTTCTGTGGAGGCATCGTGTGAGTCCTTGGGTCTTCCGGTGGCTTGATTGTGTAGACATTCGTTCAGTCTCTTCTTGGAGCAACAAAAAACCCCCTGGCCCTTGGCGCAGGAGGTTCGACAGCAGCGATATGCGGCTGCTGCCGTTACATAAGAAGAAGGAGGCTGGAAGCAAACATCATCGATAGGAACACTACAGGCGACGTTGCGCTCTGACCACCCTTCGCTGACGAGCCGCCACGAGGCGCCGGATCAGGGTCCGGACGCCACGTGACAGCAGTGTGACTCAGGGGCAGAGGAAGTTGCCGAACTGCCACGGGTCGGAGCGGTCGAGGGTCGAGGCGAGATCGCTCCACTGGTCGAACACGTCGCGACGCGTCCGCAGCGGATCCCAGTCGACCGCATCAGACCAGATGGTGCCGAGGTATGGACCAGCAGCATCGAGGATGAAGTCGTGGGGCAGTTCATCGGGAACCCTGAGGCCTTGCATCGGCTCGGCGATCATCCACTTCACTGCCGCGAGAACCGATGCAGCCACTTGAAGTGTTGTCGCGCTTTGGTGTGGCACCTTGCTTCGCGCTTCGTTGATGTCGAGGATCGAACCGGTCCACCAGGCGTTGTAGTCGTGCCCCATGAGCAACACTCCGAGTTGATCTTCGCCCTGGACGATCTCGTCGTTCAGAATGCGTTGCTCCGGCTGCATCTCATAGTTACGCATGAGCAACTCATGGATACTCATAATCGCGACATCGCTCGGACAGTAGGCGTAGTGCACTGTCGGTCGATAAGCAGCATTGCCGTCTTCCCACACGGTCAAGTGATCACTCATCGTGTACGACTCGCCATGCCTGATGACGAGTCCACGAATCTCGCCAGCAGGCACCCAACTGCGAACCCAGGTTTCCATGCCGGGTTGGGCGATGCAGATTTGATTTCGCGGTCCGTCGTCCTCGTGTTGCCAGGCATTTTTCGGAAGAGTCTTTTCGTGGGTGCCCCAACCAAGTTCAGCCGGTGCAATGCCTTCCTCGTAGAGGCCGTCGACCGACCACGTGTTGACG
>DAIOTI010000037.1:0-10534 GCA_036752105.1 Ilumatobacteraceae bacterium
ACCAAGTTCAGCCGGTGCAATGCCTTCCTCGTAGAGGCCGTCGACCGACCACGTATTGACGAATTCATTGACACGCTTCGGCTCTACCGCAAGTTGGGTGTCGCGTTCAGAGATGTGAATCACTTTGGTGCCGGTCAGCATCGCGAGCTGGTTGAACTCGTTTGATGCGAGAGCAGACTCCAACGCTGCAGCTCGGTTGCCAGTTGCCGTGCCGTCGGTCAGCATTCGTGTGCTCATCTGCGTCAGCGCACGCTTCACGAAGTGGCTCACAAGACCTGGATTTGCTCCATGTTCCACCACGGCAGTGGCTCCTGGTCGACCCCACTTTGCCTTCAGACGGCGAAGATCTTGATGTCGTACGTAAAGCGTGCGATCTCGCGGGTCTGTGGATGCAAGATCCTCGTACGGATCCCACACCTCGACTGACGTGTTGAGGTAGCGAACGTTGTGGTCATGGCACCACTGCAGAATTGTCGGACAGTCGATGTTCCATGCCAGGTCGAGCAAGATGTCGCCATCTTGACAACGGGCTGACAGGAACTCGTCGAGGTTCTCACGAGTCAGTCGACCCGACTCGTATGTGACACCTCTAGCGAGCGCATCGGCCACCCGGTGACGGTTGTCGACGAAATCGACGATGTGAATGGATGACGGCGCTATGCCGAGGTCATCGAGGAGAAGTGGAACGGTGCACTGAGCAACGCTTCCACACCCCAGCACGAGGATTCGTGCGGGGAGGAGAGCAGACGAATTGGCGTTGATGGGTATCGGCTACTTCGACTCGCTGACGAATTCGCCGTCAATCAACTCACTGAGTTCCCGTGAAAAGGTCGGTTCGTCCGGAACCAGCAAGTTTTGCCAGTCGTACGGCAGACCTTTCAGACCTCGAGTCTGTGTGCCATCCAATGTGTCGTCCATAGTGAACTCCTCCCGAAGGTGATAGAGGGTTCGCCCGTGGCGGGTGGCGCACGACGTTGCCAGTTGTGACTGGCCCGTGTCGTACGGGTGCGCTCGGTGCTAATCCGTGAGTGTGTGCTTCCTTTCTGCACGGAACCATTCCGTAACAGGCTCGTGAACATTAACGACTGTGAGCCCGCACGACAATTATTTCGAGCGGTACCCTTGGTCACACATGTCGTCTCGACACCCCCAACCCTCTGACTCTTCCTCGCCTGCCGTGTCGTTACCCACCGGTTTCGCCGCTCTTGGCGTGCCCGAAGAAGTCGACCGCGGACTTGCGGCCGCAGGCTTCTCTGCTCCTTTTGCCATCCAGACTGAGGCAATTCCGGTCGCACTCAGCGGGGAAGACGTGTGTGGTCGTGCACGCACAGGAAGCGGCAAGACGCTGGCATTCGGTGTGCCGATGATCGCTCGCATCGACAAGGCAGCGCGAAAGCGAGCTCCTCGGGGTTTGGTGCTCGTGCCCACTCGCGAGCTCGCCCTTCAGGTGTCCGAAGTGTTGGGACCAATCGCCACCGAGTGCTCCGTCAAGGTGCTCGCGGTCTACGGCGGTGCCTCACGCGACGACCAGATCGTCGCACTCGACAAAGGTGTGGACATCGTCGTCGCCACTCCGTTGCGGCTCATCGACCTCATCAAGGCCAAAGAGGTCGATCTCGAGGACATTCAGTGCGTCGTGCTCGATGAAGCCGATCGCATGGCTGACGAAGGTTTCACCCCACAGGTCGAATGGATTCTGCGTCATGTCACTGGTGAGCACCAGACCATGTTGTTCAGTGCGACACTCGACGGGCAGGTCGGCAACTTGGTTCGTCGTTACATGAAGAACCCACGTGAAGTCTCTATCGACGCACCAACCGACACCGTCGGAACGATGCATCACTTGTTTCTGGCAGTGCACAAGCTCGACAAAGACAAGGTGATTTCCGCAGTGGCAACGGCGGGCGGAAAGACGGTCGTGTTCTGTGACACGAAACGCCTGTGTGACCGCGTCACCGACAATCTTCGGGATCTCAACGTCAAAGCTTCGGCAATTCATGGTGATCTCACGCAAGCTGCGCGCGAGAAAGCTCTGGCTCGTTTCACCAAGGGCGAGATCAATGTCCTCGTAGCCACAGATGTTGCAGCACGTGGTATCGACATCGATGACGTTGCAGTCGTCGTGCATTACGAACCACCGATCGACCACAAGACCTATCTGCACCGCTCTGGCCGCACAGCGCGCGCTGGTCGCGACGGTTGGGCAGTGACGTTGGCTGAGTACAACCAACACACGACATGTCGCATCATTCAGCGCGCGCTGCGTCTTCCTACGCAACCTCCTATTGAGGTGTTCAGCAACGACCCACGGTTATTGGATCTCCGCAAGTTTCTTGACACGTGACGGCTGTGCCTATCGCCTGACACAGCGTGTTGGTACTTTTCGGCCATGAGCGCAGTCGAAGGTTTCGACGACGACCTGACGGTCGAATATGAGGTGACCGACGACAACCGTTGCCCGATGTGCGGCGAGTTCGTCGACGACTTCGAAGGCGTCGATTCAGCTGATTGCCCGTCCTGTGGAAGCCACCTCTTGTTGTTCCCCTCCGAAGACGAGGATCGTCGCTAGTAACGAACTCAGTTCGCGCGAAGGTATGCCGGACGCGACTTCTCGAACTGCGAGATCGCGTCGGCATGTGACAGCGTGATGCCGATGTCATCCAAACCGTTCAAGAAACGGTGCTGTGTAGGTGCGTCCATCGGGAACGACTCATTGAGACCGGCACTAGGCACCTCGACGGTGAGTGACTTCATGTCGACAGTGATCTCGGTCGACGAATCGGCTTCGATGAGTTCCCACAACTTGTTCACGACGAGAACCCCGGGCACGAGACCGTTCTTCGTGCAGTTGTTGCGGAAGATGTCGCTGAAGCTCGGTGCGATGACTGCGTCGAAGCCGTATTGCTGAATTGCCCACACCGCGTGTTCGCGAGAGGAGCCGACGCCGAACGACGGACCAGCCACAAGAATGCTCGCGCCGGCGTACTTCTGGTCGTTCAACACGAAGTTGCGATCGTCGCGCCAGGTGGAGAACAAACCTGCTTCGAACCCGGTTCGCTCGACGCGCTTCAACCAGTCGGCAGGAATGATTTGGTCGGTGTCGACATCGCTTCGACGAAGCGGCACTCCGCGGCCAGTAATGATGTGCACTGCTTTCATGACAAGTCCTTCGGTGTCGCGAAGTGTCCGGCAATGGCTGTAGCTGCGGCAACAGCGGGGGACACCAAGTGTGTGCGTCCACCACGACCTTGGCGGCCTTCGAAGTTGCGGTTACTGGTGCTCGCGGCACGTTCGCCCGGAGCGAGCTTGTCAGGGTTCATCGCAAGGCACATTGAGCAGCCAGGCTCGCGCCAATCTGCCCCTGCTGCACGAAACACTTCGTGCAGACCTTCGGCCTCTGCCTGTTTCTTGACCGCGTGACTGCCAGGAACGACCATCACTCGTTTGGCGGTGACGGTGCGGCCTTTCATGACTGCCGCTGCGGCGCGAAGATCCTCGATGCGACTGTTCGTGCACGAACCGATGAACACCGTGTCGACGGGAACGTCGCTCATTCTTGTGCCTGCAGCGAGTCCCATGTACTCGAGCGCGCGAGAAATGGTGTCGGCGACTTGTGGGTCCTTTGCATCTTGTGGTGAGGGGATGACTCCGTCGATCGGAATCACCTGTGCTGGATTTGTTCCCCAACTCACGTGCGGACGCAGAGTGCGCGCGTCGATGGTGACCTCTTTGTCGAATGTGGCGCCGTCGTCGGTGTGTAGCTCACGCCATGCTGCGACAGCTTCGTCCCACGCAACACCCTTTGGTGCGTGTGGGCGACCTTTCAGGTAGTCGAAGGTGATGTTGTCTGGCGCGATGAGCCCGGCCTTTGCCCCGGCTTCAATGGACATGTTGCACACCGTCATGCGCCCTTCCATGGAGAGCGCACGGATGGCCGATCCGCGGTATTCGATGACGTGTCCGATGCCGCCACCGGTACCGATGGCACCGATGATCGCAAGGATGATGTCTTTGGCTGTCACGTCGGCCGGTGCTTCGCCTTCGACATTCACCGCCATCCACTTCGGACGAGATTGAGGAAGAGTCTGAGTCGCAAGTACGTGCTCGACTTCGCTCGTGCCGATGCCGAATGCAAGTGCACCGAAAGCACCATGTGTTGCGGTGTGACTGTCACCGCAAACGATGGTCATGCCCGGAAGAGTGCGACCTTGTTCTGGTCCGATGACGTGAACGATTCCTTGGTTGGCATTTCCCATGGGGAAGTGGGTGATTCCGAACTCTTTCGCATTGTCGCGCAAGACCTGAACTTGTTTCGCTGAGATCGGGTCGGCGATGGGTTTGTCGATGTCGGCGGTGGGCACGTTGTGGTCTTCGGTCGCAACGGTGAGCTCTGGGCGGCGGACGGTGCGTCCGGACAGACGAAGACCGTCGAATGCTTGCGGGCTGGTGACCTCATGAACCAGATGCAGGTCGATGTACATGAGGTCTGCTTCACCAGGTGCGCTGTGGACCACATGTGAGTCCCAGACTTTCTGAGCAAGTGTGCGTGGTTGTGACATGTCGAAATCTCAGTCGGCGGGGGGTTGGGGCACTTGAAACGATAGCGACGACGACCTGACTTCGTGAAGGTCACCGTTGCAATCAAGTGAGTTCTTCGGTGCTCCGTCCGAGGGGTTCTGCGGGGCCTGCCGACATGCTCTGCCCGTCGATGAGAAATGGCAAACGTGTGCCGAAGAGTCCGCTATCGATACCGCTGACTGGTGCACTCAAGGGTTCAAAGAAATCGCGGTGACGTAACTGGGGATGGTTCAGTGTGTCGTATCCGGTACGCACGACACCGACCGGTATGCCGACTGCACCAAGTTTGTCGGCCACCTGTTCGGAGGTCTGCCGAGACGTCCACTCGCATAACTCGGCATCGATCGTGTCGCGCGCGGTGATGCGATCGCGCATGCGCGGGAATTCACCGAGGAGATGCGGAGCGTCCATGAGGCGAGTGAGATCGGACCACGATTCATCACTGGTCACGACGATTGCTACCGAACCATCGGACGTGGGATACACACCATGCGGCGTGCCACGTCGATCACCGTTTCCTTGGCGTTCGCTGTAGCCGACCGGGTCGATGTCGAGCGCTTCATCCCACAGCATCATGGAGACTGCATCGAGCATCGACACATCGAGGTGGCAACCGGCGCCAGTGAAATCGCGCTTGCGAAGCGCCGACAACACGGCGATGACGGCGTTGTACGCGCCGAAGTGATCTGCAACGGTCGCGCCTGCACGAACCGGGGGAGCATCGGGCCAACCCGTTCGATACAGAAGACCAGATTCAGCTTGCACGCAGATGTCGATTGCTGCCCGGTGTGCATATGGCCCTGTCTGTCCGTAACCACTGATGCTGCACCACACCAACCGAGGGTTCCTGTTTCGCACCTCGTCGACGCCACAGCCGTGCTTGGTGAGCGCGCCTGGTCTCAGATTCTCAATGACGACGTCAGCGGAGTCGGCAAGCGTGAGAAAGGCATCACGACCTTCATCGGTGGTGACGTCGAGGACGACGCTGCGCTTACCTCTCCCGCGACGTAGATGACCGACTGACACGTCGTCTGTGCGGCGATCTTGTGATCGACTCGCGTCAGGTCCGATGAATGGTGGCACTCGCCAACTGACATCGCCCCCTGGTCCGTCGATTCGAATGACGTCAGCTCCGAGTGCTGCCAAGTAAAACGCAGTTACTGGGCCAGCCACGACTCGACCGACATCGAGCACTGTGATGCCGTCAAGAGGTGCAGGTGTGTCGAGCGATTCCATGTGAAAGTCACACTACGACACCATCTGTTGTTACAGCGATGGCTCATACTGCCGACGACACCGTGATGCGCACACACCCTGGTCATGAATCCTGACTTGCCAGAACGTGTCCGCCTCGACATTCCCGTCACCGAGCTAGCGGAGATGGTCGAAAGAACCATTCACTCCACCGTGAACTCGTTTGACTTGGGCGGTGCACGACTCTACGGAGTGCAGTTCGTGTCTGGTCCTTCAGCGCTTGAAGGTGATGCGCGAGCATCGGTGTGTCGCGTGGCGGAACACCCAGACGTGTATCGATTGTTGTCGCTGCCGTCGAGTGCACTTGCGCGAATGTTCCAGGCCGCCGCACTCGTCACCACCGGATGGGCGGCACCGCTCTCCACCGATGGCGAAGTGGACGGTCCTCCGAGCGAGCATGCGCTGCGGCGTCGAGTGCGGCTCGTCGTGATCGTGTGTGACGAAGGTGTTGCCTCGGTCGTTCGGTTCGCAGACGATCCCGATGACACCATCACCGATCCAGGATCGGCAACAGGAGCGCTGGCAGAGGCGATCTCCCAGTTCTGGTACGAGCGTCCCCGCCACTTCGACGCTCCTGTGGCAGATCTGCCGAACGGCTCATAACCTGACACCTTGTGAAGGTGTCTGACGGCGACTGGGCGCAGCGCATTCGTCGTCTCGCCGCTGACCGTGACGCGGTGATTCTCGCCCACAATTACCAAGTTCCCGAGATTCAAGATGTCGCACATCACGTCGGTGACTCTTTGGCTCTGTCGCGCGTGGCAGCCCAAGTCGAGAACTCCACCATCGTGTTCTGTGGCGTGCATTTCATGGCAGAGACCGCCAAATTGCTGTCTCCTGGCAAGACCGTCCTCATTCCCGACGAGCGTGCCGGATGTTCGTTGGCCGATTCCATCACTGCCGATCAGTTGCGTGCATGGAAAGCCGAACACCCTGGGGCTGTCGTCGTCAGCTACGTCAACACCACTGCAGCGGTGAAGGCAGAGACAGATATCTGCTGCACGAGTAGCAACGCAGTCGACGTGGTTGCGTCCATACCAGCAGACAAGGACATTTTGTTCTGCCCTGATCAGTTTCTCGGTGCACACGTACAACGGTTGACGAAACGCTCCAACATGCACATTTGGATGGGCGAGTGTCATGTGCATGCAGGTATCAATGGATCAGAGTTGAAGCAGCTCGTCGCATCCGAGCCCGATGCGGAATTGTTCATTCATCCCGAATGTGGATGCGCCACCTCTGCCATGTACTTGGCATCCGAAGGTGTGGTGCCGGCAGAGCGCACGAAAATTCTGTCGACAGCGGGCATGGTGACTGCGGCGCGAGACACCAAGGCCCGCAAGGTGCTCGTGGCCACTGAAACGGGCATGTTGCATCAATTGCAGAAGGTCAACTCAAACACACAATTCCAACCCGTCAATCGCGCAGCCGTGTGCAAGTACATGAAGATGATCACGCCAGAGAAACTCGAACGTTGCCTCATCGAAGGTAACGATGTTGTCGACGTGCCCACAGACATCGCCGAGCGCGCACGACAGTCGGTGGAGCGAATGATCGCCATCGGCACCCCGTCTCGGACCGGCGAGTAGCCCATGCCGGCTCGGTTAGCCGCTCCTGAGCCCACGTGGGCTGTCGACATCGATGTCGTCGTTCTCGGGTCTGGTGCGGCAGGTTTGTCTGCAGCCCTGGCGGCGCGGCCTGTGCGTGATGTCTTGCTCGTCACGAAAGACACGCTCGATGCCGGCAGTACCAACTGGGCACAAGGTGGACTTGCTGCGGTGCTTGATCCCGGTGATTCGCTCGAAAGTCATGTTCGTGACACTCTCGCTGCAGGTGCCGGACTTTGCGACGAAGCTGCGGTGCGCACTCTCGTGGCAGAAGCGCCGACGGCCATTCGATATCTATCGCGACTCGGAGCCGCATTCGATGAGTCGTCGCACGATCACTTGGCGCTCACTCGTGAGGGGGGTCACTCCCATCGCCGCATCGTCCACGCTGGTGGAGATCAAAGCGGTGCTGAAGTGCAGCGAACACTCGACGAGAGTGTTCGTTTGGCCGGAGTTCGAGTCGTTGAACGGGCTTTCGCTCTCGATCTGCTCCTCGGAACCCATTCCGATGGACAGCGTGCAGTGGCCGGCGTTCGCGTGGCGCTGCTCGACGAAACGGGTGCGGTCGAAAGCGTTGGAGATGTCACGGCACGAGCAGTCGTCATCGCAACGGGCGGATTCGGTCAGGTGTTTGCATCGACCTCGAACCCACCCGCGGTCACCGGTGACGGTGTTGCGATGGCATTGCGTGCCGGAGTGCCAGTCGTCGACATTGAATTCATCCAGTTTCATCCGACAGTGTTGTGGACAGGTCCAGACGCCATTGGTCAACAGGCCCTCATCAGTGAAGCGGTGCGTGGCGAAGGTGCTGTGCTCGTCGATGCGAGGGGTGCCCGCGTGATGGACGGCGTGCATCCACAAGAAGACCTGGCACCACGTGACGTCGTAGCTGCTGCCATCAGTGCGCGCATGGCCGAGTCACCAAATGGTGTCGATGATCATGTGTTTCTGGACGCACGCTCCATCGGATCAGAATTTGAAACACGATTTCCCTCGATCACTGCGTCGTGCGTCGCAGCAGGAATCGACCCGACAGCAGATCTCATACCTGTCGCACCAGCTGCGCACTATGTGTGTGGTGGGGTGAAAGCGAACCTCGACGGAGCGACCGGGCTTGTCGGCCTGTACGTGGTCGGAGAAGCAGCATGCACGGGAGTCCACGGGGCCAACCGATTGGCATCAAACTCGCTCACCGAAAGTGTCGTTGCCGGTACGCGAGTGGGTCGCGCACTCAGTTGGTCACTGCCATCGAAGGTTGCACCGAGCGAGGATGAGCGCCACGCAGCGTTGTTGAGCGCTGACTTAAGAGCTGAATTGCGCTCGACAATGTCAAAGTACGTCGGCGTGTTACGAAGTGCAGATGGCCTGGCAACGGCAACCGACCGTCTCGCTCGACTCGAGGAAAAGACCGATGCGAACATCGAGCCTTCGCGTCGTTCTTTCGAAGCAACCAACATGCTCACACTCGCTCGTGCCGTCGTTGCTGCGGCATCTGCACGCGTCGAAAGCCGAGGCTGTCATCGACGAGCTGATGCGCCTCAATCGGTCGATTCGTGGAAACGCCATTTGTATGTGGTCGACTCTGACGCGACAGTCGTGGAGAGCCTGTGAACCTCCATGCGTTGTCTGCGGTGCGGCGCGGACGTCTCGAAGTCGCCGGACTCAATGCCACTGAAGTCGAAGGGCTAGTGCGCCGCACGATCGAGGAAGATCTTGCCGGTGGCACCGATGTCACCACCGTGTCGACGGTCCCTGAGCAGCAACACAGCGTCGCCATGTTCACTTCACGGTCACATGGAGCAATCGCTGGGCTCGACGTGGCCGCTGCGGCAATCGAGATGGTGTGTGGGGTCGACAAGTGCACGTTCACGACCATTCGCAACGACGGACAGAGGGTCGCTCCGGGAGACGTTCTCGCAAAGGTCGAGGCCCCCACGCGCGGGCTACTGACCGCTGAACGAACTGCGTTGAACTTCTTGTGTCACCTGTCCGGAGTCGCCACGGCGACGGCGACGTGGGTAGACGCCATCTCTGGCACGGAGGCCAAAGTGCGCGACACCAGAAAGACCACGCCTGGTCTACGCAGTCTCGAGAAATATGCGGTGCGCTGCGGAGGTGGGCAGAACCATCGCATGTCACTTTCTGATGCGGCTCTCGTGAAGGACAATCACATCGTTGCGGCTGGTGGCGTGGCGCAAGCTTTTGCACTCGTTCGTCACACGGCGCCCGACATGGTCGTTGAAATCGAAGTCGACACTCTGGACCAGTTGCAGGTGGCGCTTGATGCAGGCGCAGATCTGGTGTTGCTCGACAATATGGCTCCTGCGACCATGAGACAGGCCGTTGACATCGCGAAGCATCACACGGTCACCACAGGTCGACCAGTTTTGCTCGAGGCAAGCGGTGGGTTGACTCTCGCGAATGCGAAGGATGTGGCTGCGACGGGCGTCGACTTCATCTCGGTCGGTGCGTTGACGCACTCATCGCCGATTCTCGACATCGGTCTCGATGTGCAGACTGTTCAGTGACGCACTGACGTAAGCCACGCTTCTTCGAGTCGACCAAGTTCGGTCGAGGCGGGCGAATTGGTCATCGGCCACAGTTCTTCTGCGATGCGTCGGTAATTGCCACGCGCACCCAGTTGTCCGAGAAGTGCATACAACCCGAGGTTGATGCGCTGAATGAAGACGAACGACTTCGGAACAGTCGCGTATTGAGCGATGGGCGAGGACCGATCGAACGTGTGCCGCACGATTGAGGTCGCGTATTCGCTCGTCCATGTCATGTCGCGAGACTCGCTCACCGGCTCGTAGAAATGTGAGAAGTACGAACCAGCTTCATCGGTGGTGATCGGCGCATCTTTTCTCAACAGCCCTGCGTCTTCGATGATGCGACGGAACTCTTCGACGTCATGGTCGATGGCTGCTGCTTTGATCATGCGCTGGAACGTGTCCATCTCTGATTCGTTGAAGTACTTCACCAGTCCGAAATCGAGGAATGACACGCGACCATCGTCACGAAAGACGTAGTTGCCCGGATGTGGGTCTCCGTTGAAAGCTCGAAATCGGTAGAGGCTTCTCAACACGAAACGAAAG
>DAIOTI010000038.1:0-10448 GCA_036752105.1 Ilumatobacteraceae bacterium
ATCGTCGAGCCAGAGGTCTCGTCGCATGGTCCATGAATCTGCATCGTCGTCTTGTGGGGTCGGCCACAAAACGGTGCGAAGGTCGTCTGCAATCACGATGTCGAGAAGCGTGCCGAAGTTTGAAGTGCCGCGCTCGGCTGCGATGTCTTTCACCTTGCGCCCCGAGAGGCCCTTGTTGGCGTCACCGTACGTGTCGCCGATGACATAGTCACCCCAGTCTGCAAGTCGACGGAAGACACCGGCCTCACGTGATTGTGCCCATTCCATCAGCTTCAAACGAGTGTCACCGTCTTTTAGCCGTGTGATCCGCTCCGGAACCGGAACGCCGAGAACTGACTGCCAATTCGGCAACAGCCACAACCCGCAGAAGTTGAGGAACGACATGTTCATTGGCGCCTGCACTGGCATCGTGAGTGCGACCACTCGCCCACCAAGTTGCTTAGCGCGGTCGAATGCTTGCAACTGTCGTGGCACCCGCTCTGGTTCACGCGAATCGACAGTCAACACGTTCCAGTTCATCGGACGGTTGGCGGCTGCACTCATCTTCGCCAGAAGTTCAATTTCATCGTCGGCAAATTGGTCGAGACAGCCAGGCACAATTCCTTCGAGAGTCGTTCCTTCGTACTTGCCGGTTTCTTCGCACAGAGCGATCAACTCGTCGTGCGTGGCCCAACGACTCGCAACGGGTTCACCTTCGCCATCGGAATGCGACGTCGAATTGGTGAACGAAAAACCGATTGCCCCTGCTTCGATTGCTTTTGCAAGTTCTTTACGCATTGCTTCGATCTGTGTGGCATCTGCCGGATTGCCAATTGCGTCGAGGCCCATCGAATATCGACGAATGGCGCAGTGACCGACGAGGAAGCCCGCATTGACCGCGATGCGTCCTTCGAAGAGATTGAGATAGTCACTGAACGATTCCCAATCCCACGTGGTTCCGTTCTCAAGCGCTGCTAGCGGCATACCTTCGACTTTTGCCATCATGCGACGCAAGTAGTCGGCATCACCCGGCTTCAATGGAGCAAGTGTGAATCCGCAGTTTCCAGCGATGACGGTGGTGACACCGTGGAGACTTGACGGCGTTGCCATCGGATCCCACAACAACTGCGCGTCGTAGTGAGTGTGTGGATCCACGAACCCTGGGCACACGATCTTTCCGGTGGCATCGATGACGTTTGCAGCAGGCTCATTGATGCTGCCCACGGCGACGATTCGACCGTCTTTGATTCCCACATCGGCACGACGAGGAGCCGCCCCAGTGCCGTCAATGACCATTCCGCCTGTGATGAGGTGGTCAAGCATGTCCTCGCCCTCTTCCCTTCGATTGAAGATGTTTTGCATCCGAGAAATTCGCGCCGAAACCTCGGAAAACCGCCCTAGGTCTTGTCGTCAGTGATTTCTGACGGACCGTCAGATTGTACCATCGGTGTCCTTATGGGGAACCAAGCGAGTGACAAGACGTACAAGATGCTGATTGGTGGCGAGTGGGTCGACGGCGCCAATGGCACCTATCCCATCATCAACCCTGCGACCGAAACAGTCGTCGGCCATGCCCCCGAGTGCTCTGTCGAACAATCAATTGCAGCGGCCCGCGCTGCGAAGGAAGCATTCCCGAAATGGGCGGCAACTCCGCCTGCCGAACGCGCCCGCCTACTACAGGCAGCTGCTGTCGAACTTGAACGTCGCGCACCAGAGTTGGTGCCGCTCATCATCTCTGAAACGGGAGCCACCGCACAGGTCGGATCACGCATGCAAGTTCCCGTCGCCGTGGAACGCTTCTACCGATACGCACAAGGCGCGATGAAGAACATCGACATTCCGCTTCCACCGTCCCTCATGAACGCCACACCACTTGCACCTGGTGGCGTCATCGGCGCGATTGTCGCACGTCAACCGGTGGGGGTCGTTGCATGCATCTCGCCATACAACTTCCCACTCACGAACATGGCCGGCAAGATCGCGCCAGCCCTCGCGGTCGGATGCACCGTCGTCATGAAGCCAGCGCCACAAGATCCATTGGCGATTCTCGAACTAGCTGACATCTTGCATTCAGTCGGATTCCCACCTGGTGTCGTGAACGTGGTGTCGTCATCGAAGCCTGAACCGTCTGCGATTCTCACCGAAACCCCCGAAGTCGACATGGTGTCATTCACCGGAAGCACCACGGTCGGTCAACGAATCTTCGCGGCGGGCTCGCAGACCATGAAGCGACTCTTGCTCGAACTCGGTGGAAAAGGTGCTGCACTCGTGTTCGAAGATGCAGACGTGGCCACTGCGATCGGCGGCATCGCAAGCGTGTGGGCATTCCACTCCGGACAAATCTGCACTGCGCCGACGCGCGCACTCGTTCATCGAAGCAAATACGACGAGGTCGTCGAAAAGTTGGCAGGTGTAGCAAAGTCGCTGAAAGTCGGCGCTCCGACTGATCTCGACACAATGGTCGGACCTGTCATCTCCAGCATCCAACGCGATCGCATCGAGTCATACATTGCCAAAGGTGCTGACGAAGGTGCCGCAGTTCTTGTGGATGGTCGCCGACCATCTCACATGGAGACGGGCTACTACGTGGCGCCGACACTCATCGCCGACTGCAAGATGGGCATGACGCCCGTGCAAGAAGAGATTTTCGGTCCTGTCGTCGTGGCACTCCCCTTCGATACGGAAGAGGAGGCGATTGCCATGGCAAATGGCACTGACTTCGGTCTCTACGACTACGTCTTCAGCGGTGACACGGCCCGCGCATATCGCGTCGCACGACAACTGCGCAGCGGCAATGTGGGCATCAACACGGCCCAACGCAACCATGAGGCCGCCTTCGGTGGCTTCAAGTTGTCGGGCGTCGGCCGAGACGGTGGCGACTTCGGAATGCACGCCTACACCGAGATGCAGTCCATCGTCTGGCCTGGCTGAACGACTCATCTGCAAGACTGAAGAACAACTCTCCACGAAGGATCACCACTCTTTATGACGACACAGGGTTTTCTCTCCGGCATTCGAGTCATCGACTGCTCACTTCTCGGTCCGGCTGCACTAGCCGGGCACTTGGTCGACTTCGGTGCAGAAGTCATCAAGATCGAGTCACCGGCCGGCGACTATGGCCGCCAGATGACCTGGCCGATCGTCGAGGGCGAGTCGTTGTTGCATCACCACATCAATCGCGGCAAGAAGTCGGTGGTGCTCGATCTGAAGAACGACGAAGGCAAGAAGATCTTTGCTGAACTCATCAAGACCGCAGATGTCGTCATCGAAGCGATGCGCCCAGGTTTTCTCAACAAGATCGGTTTCGGATTCGAGAAGTTGAAGGAACTGAATTCGCGCATCGTGTTCTGCTCGATTTCGGGCTACGGCGCCACGGGGCCCTACAAGAACCTTCCGTCGCACGGCATCGCATACGACACGTGGAGTGGTGTGCTTGCACCGGTCACCGACGAGCTTGGTTTCGAACGCATCCCCAACCAGGCCAATGTCGGCATCGTCGCCGGCCCCGCATTCGGTGCGATGGCGATTCTCGCTGCGCTCGTGCGTGCACGCACCACGGGCGAGGCCGCAGCAATGGAAGTCGCACAGAGCGACGCTGCTGCGTACTTCGATTGGTATCGCATCGAGACCTACAAGGCCTACGAACGTCCGCAGAGCGAAGTCACCGGGAACCCGAGTGACAACTTCGAGCGCCGTGAGCCGGGCCTTGCCGGCATGTGGCCAGGCGTTCGGTACCAGTTCTACAAGAGCAAGAACGGGCACATCTTGTTCATGGCTAGCGAGCAAGCGTTCTGGAAGAACTTCTGCAACGGAATCGGTCGCATGGACCTGTTCGAGAAATGGCCGGGCGCAACCTACGGCGACCACGCCCGTGGAAACCTCGAGTTACAGGCTGAACTAAAGACAATCTTTCTCACGAAGACGACCGAAGAGTGGATCGCCTTCGGAAATGAACACAACACCACGCTCGCCGCTGTGAACACTCCGAAGACCGTGGTTGACGACCCGCAATTCAAAGATCGTTTCACCTGGACCACCAAGGAACAGACGGGGTCAGAGATGATGCTCTTTCCATTGCACATCGATGGTGAGGAACTTCCAGTCCCATCACGCGCACCGACATGTGGTCAGCACACCGAAGAAGTGCTTCGTGACGTGCTCGGTATGGATGCGTCGGCTATCGCGAAAGTGCGAGAGTCTGGCGCAATCGGCTGATAAGCCTGCGGTTGATGACTGCTGGTTGTTACTGCACTCGCGACACGATGTCTTCAGCGAACTTTTCGATAGAGGGACGGTAGTCATCGGCTGACAAGTTCAGCCCTTCCATCTGGCCCTTGCTCACGTTCTGATCCATCGCCCACGGCATACAGATCATGCTGGTCACGCCTAGTTCTTCTTCGGCCCGCTTGTAGAGATCGACAGAGGGCATGGCATAGATGCCACACATCACATCGAAGTCGTCGTTCTCTCTACCGAACTCTTTGAGATAGCCCTTCAACTTTCCGACATAGTGTTCTGCCTGGTCCCACGGATACGCGTTACCGATCCAGCCATCACACAAACGGGCAGCCCGCTTCAACGCCGCATCAGTGTGGCCACCTCCATAGATTGGAATTGGTCGCGTGGGCGTCGGTTCCATGGTGCATAACGGAACTTCGAAATACTCCCCGTGCCACTCCACCCATCCTTCACTCCACAACGCGCGAAGTGCCGGAATCATTTCATTCAATCGCTTCCCACGCGTCGCATAGTCGATGCCGTGCAAGTCGAACTCTTCCTTCATCCACCCTGCACCGACACCAAGTGCGACTCGATTGTCAGAGATGACGGCTGCAGTCGACACTTCTTTGGCCAACTGAACGAGCGGTCGGTGTGGAGCCACGTAGATGTTCGTATTGAAGTGCAATCGATGAGTGACAGCTGCCATCGCGCCGATGAGAACCATCGGGTCTGGCCACTGAGCTTTCTCGTCCCACATCGGCCTGCCGTCGGGGTGGGGTGAGTACGGGTACTTGCTCTCGAGAACCTTCGGGTAGACGAGATGGTCAGAAACCATGATTCCGTGGTACCCCGCTTCATCGAGCAGACGGGACACAGTGATGAGTTGGCGGGCGTCCATGAATGCCGTGGCTGACCAGAATTTCATGGGGGTTTCCTATCACGCCCGCTCCGTTTGAGCGATGGCGATGTCCTTCTGACAGACTGTCAGAAAGGTCAGAAAACAGGGTTTTCCCGTCGTATCGAGCCCTGTCGGGGCGATGCGACACCACTCGGGGGTCACAGGTCCACATGTCGATGCACATCGGCGATTCGCCAGAAGAAGCTGCGTTCCGGCAGGAAGCGCGCGCATGGCTCAGCCAACACGCAGCTCCTCGTTCCGACGACGGCGGCAGTTGGCACGACGATCTCGATGCTCACTCTGTCGCCTGCAAGAAATGGCAGCGAGTGCTGTTCGACAACGGGTGGGCCGGCATCTCGTGGCCGAAACAATTCGGTGGTCGCGGTGGATCACACCTCCAAGAGTCCATCTTCAATGAAGAACAAGCAAAGTTCGACGCGCACACCGGACTGTTCGCCGTCAGTCTCGGCATGGTGGGCCCAACTCTCATGGCGCACGGAACCCCCGAGCAACAATCTGAGTTTCTTCCCAAGATGTTGAGTGGAGAACACGTGTGGTGCCAGTTGTTCAGCGAACCGAACGCTGGAAGTGACTTGGCGAACGTCGCTACTCGTGCAATCGAAGACGGGGACCACTACGTCGTGAACGGCCAAAAAGTCTGGACGTCGATGGGCCAGTACGCCGACTTCGGAATTCTTCTGACGCGCACCGAGCCCGATGCACCCAAACATAAGGGCATCACGTACTTCATCGTCGACATGAAGTCCCCCGGCATCGAAGTTCGACCCCTCGTGCAGATGACCGGTGTCGCGCACTTCAATGAAGTGTTTCTCACCGACGTGCGAATTCCAAAGGCCAATATTGTCGGCGGACTTCATGGTGGATGGGCCGTGGCCAACACCACTCTCACCAGCGAGCGCGGATTCATCGGTGGTGGTTCGAGTTCTTGGTCAGTCGACGAGCTCATCGACTTTGCGCGTCAACGCGGACTCGCCAATGACCCGGTCGTGCGAGGAAAGTTGGCTGAGTGCTACGCACGTGCCCAGACCCTCACCTACCTCGGCTACCGCCTTCGCACTGCGGCATCGCGTCGAACCATGCCAGGTCCAGAAATGTTCGTCATGAAATTGGCATACGCCCGTCACTGGTCGCGAACCATGGACGTCGCAATGGAAATTGCCGGCGCACACGGAATGATCAGCGGTGACGACGCCGGTGACACTTTGCACTGGCAGCACAATCTTCTCGGACAATTCGCTATTCGACTGGGTGGCGGCACGAACGAGGTACAACAGAACATCATCGGCGAACGCGGCCTTGGTCTGCCGCGTGAGCCGTCCGTAGATCGAGACCAACCATGGCGATCACTCGCGAAGGGATGACCGTGTCACAAGTGCAACAAGAATCAGACGCCGACAAGAAGGCTTTCTACGAACAACTTCAGGGCTTCGTAGGGATGCAGATCGGACCACCGCAACCCGCTCCGGACGAGGTGAACATTCCGATGATTCGCCACCTTGTCGAGGCAGTCGAAGACAAGAACCCGATCTATCTCGACGACGCTGCTGCGAAGGCTTCTCGCCACGGCGAGATCGTTGCTCCGCCAACCATGCTCCAAGCATGGGTCATGAGCGGCATCACTCCACGCAGTAACGAAGGCGACGGACCCTACGAACAGATGAACCGCTTGCTCTTTTCCAAAGGTTTCACGAGCGTCGTCGCCACCAATTGTGAACAGGTCTACGACCGCTACCTGAAACCGGGCGATCGCCTGTCGATGACAACCACCATCGACTCGATCAGTGAAGAAAAGACCACCGGCCTCGGCACCGGACACTTCGTCACGACTCGCCAGGACTACTGGGACGCCAACGGTGAGCGAGTTGGCTCGATGCTCTTTCGCATCATCCGATTCCGACCTGCTGCGAAGTCGAAGCCGAAGCCTCCACGGCCAGCACCGGCAACCACGCATGACAACAGTTGGTGGTTCGACGCACTGAAGGAAGGAAAGTTGCTCATCCAGCGATGTAAAGGATGCGGCGAGTTGCGCAATCCTCCGCATCCGATGTGCGCGTCATGTCGAAGCATGGAATGGGACTCCATCGAAGCAAAGGGCACTGGCTCAATTCATAGCTACGTGATCACGCACTACCCGGTCGTACCGAGTTTTGAGTACCCGTTACCAATTCTTCTCGTGGATCTCGACGAAGGGGTACGCATGGTCATGAACCCGATCGATGCCATACCTGAAGATCTGCAGATCGGTCGCAAGGTCACCATCGAGGTCCACAAGTGCGATCCAGAACTGTCCCTGCCATTCGCCCGTCTGGCGAAGTAACAACAAGTAGCTACACGAAAAAGAGCACCACATGAATTTTGATTTGTCAGACGAACAGCAGGTCATCAGTGACTTGGCTGCACAAATTTTCAGCGGACAGTCCACCGTCGATCGCGTGATCGAAGTCGAATCTGGCGACGGATTTGACCGCACCTTGTGGAGCGAACTCGCCAAAGCCGGACTGCTCGGGTTGTGTCTGCCAGAAGAACATGGCGGCCTCGACATGAACATGGTCGAGTTGGTGCTCGTCCTTGAACAACAGGGAAAGACCGTGGCTTCGGTTCCGCTCTGGTCCACATCGGTGGCTTCAATGGCGATTGCGGAATACGGCGCGAAGGAACTGCAGGCAAGCTTCCTTCCAAGTGTGATCGAAGGTCGCAGCGCCGTGGCGTTAGCTCTCTCCAACTACGGAGCAAACGACGTCATGAATCCGTCGGTGACTGCGGTCGACAGTGATGGCGGCGTGAAGTTGACTGGTGGAAAGCCAGCCGTGAGCTTCGCGCAGCACTCATCTCATGTGTTGGTGTCGGCCAAACGTGCGGACGATTCCATCATTCTCGCTTTGGTCGACCTGAAAGCTGACGGAGTGACGCTCACGCCCGTTCAGGCCAGCAATCGACAGCCGACTGCGAATGTCGAATTCGACGTCGTTGTTCCCGCCTCGCATGTGGTGGCCGGGCTCAACGGCAACGGTCGTGAAGCTCTGCGTTGGGTGCACGAACATGCACTCGTCGGGCTCTGCGCATTACAGCTCGGTATTGCCCAAGGCGCCATCGGCATCATGAGCGACCACGTAAAGACGCGCACGCAGTTCAACAAACCACTGTCTGCTCAGCAAGCTGTGGCTGTTCGTGCCGCTGATCAATTCGTCACCACCGAAGCCATTCGAGTCACGACCTTGAACGCTGCTTGGCGCATGTCTGAGGGATTCGATGCTCGTCAAGACGTGCTCGTGGCCATGTATTGGGCGACCGAAGGTGGCCATTCCATTGTCATTGCATGCCAGCACTTGCACGGTGGCATCGGCGCCGACATCTCGTACCCAGTACACCGTTATTTCCTCTGGGGAATTCAGATCTCAACAGAACTGGGTGGTGCCAGCCAGCACCTCTCGCGACTCGGAAAGTTGATTGCATCAAAATGACCACTTCACTCTCCCACTCAAAGGTCAAGGTCGGCGACGAACTTCCTGGTCTTGATATCCCGCTCACGCGCACTCTCATCGTCGCCACTGCAATCGCCACTCGCGACTACCAAGAAGTGCACCATGATCCGGGTCTGGCGGTCGAGCGTGGATCCAAGGACATCATCATGAATATCCTCACCACGAACAGCTTCGTCGGACGATACGTCACCGATTGGGCGGGACCAGACGCTCTCATCAAGAGCGTCAAAGTGCGTCTTGGTGCACCCAACTATCCCGGAGACACGATGCAGATGACCGGGAAAGTCACGGCACTCGACGGGAAGGTGGCCACCATCGCGATCCGCGGAGCAAACTCGCTCGGCGATCACGTCAATGCAACAGTGGAAGTGGAACTGTCATGAGCAACAAACTTGGTCGTACCGCCGCCATCTGCGGCATCGGTGCCACAGAGTTCTCGAAGGATTCCGGTCGCAGCGAGATGAAGCTCGCTGTGGAGGCAGTGAGTGCAGCCATCGACGATGCGGGCCTGAAGCCGAGCGATGTCGACGGTATGGTCACCTACTCCACCGACAACAACCCCGACGTCGAGATTGCGCGCAACGTGGGTATCGGAGCACTGCGTCACTTCTCGCGCGTTCATTACGGCGGTGGAGCAGCCTGCGGAACCATCGCGCTCGCGACGATGGCCGTAGCGACTGGTGCCGCCGATGTCGTCGTGTGTTATCGCGCTTTCAATGAGCGAAGTGGACGTCGATTCGGTGCAGGCGTACAAGACCTTCCGAACGCTGCCACAGCTGAACGTGCGCAGTTCTCGTACACATCGTCACAAGGCCTGCTCACTCCTGCTTCATGGGTGGCAATGGTCGCCCGGCGCTACATGCATTTGTACGGTGCCACGAGTGAAGACTTCGGTCGTGTCGCAGTGGCCATGCGAAAGCACGCGGCCACGAACCCTGCGGCATGGTTCTACAACCAGCCGATCACTCTCGAGGAACACCAGCAGAGCCGCTGGATCGTGGACCCGTTGCACCTCTTTGACTGCTGCCAGGAAAGTGATGGGGCGCAGGCGATCATCGTGACGACTCCGGAACGTGCTCGTGACTTGAAGCAAGAGCCCGTCATGATCGAGGCGGTGGCACAAGGCGCTGGCAAGGATCAATGGACAATGACCAGCTTTTATCGCGATGACATCGCTCAATTGCCCGAGATGAAGATCGTCGCCGACGAACTGTGGTCCTCTAGCGGGCTCACTCCCGCTGACATCCAGACTGCGGTGCTGTACGACCACTTCTCTCCTTATGTCCTGATGCAGCTTGAAGAGTTCGGTTTCTGCGATCGCGGCGAAGCAAAAGACTTCATCAAGAACGGCAACATCGAACTTGGTGGGGATCTGCCGTTGAACACCCACGGTGGTCAACTTGGCGAGGCGTACATCCACGGCATGAACGGAATCGCCGAGGGTGTGCGTCAGGTTCGTGGAACCAGCGTCAACCAGATTCCTCGAGTAGAACATGTGCTGGTGTCTGCCGGCACCGGCGTTCCGACCAGCGGACTCATTCTGGGGGTAGATCGATGAGCACCGTCGACATGTCAAAGATCGACGTCATTAGCAACGAGGCATACCGCAACGGGCCGCCGTACGAGCAGTACGACTTGTTACGCCGCGAGGCACCGGTCGTGCGACACCCCGGAATGGAACCTGGTTTCCCAGATTGGTTCTGGGGAATTTTCCGTCACGAAGACATCGTCACCGTGAGCCGACAGTTCCAGACCTATTCGTCGGCTCGACAGGGCTCACTCATGCAGCAAGACCGACCTGACTTGGAAGCGGCACGCATGATGATCGACACTGATCCGCCTGATCA
>DAIOTI010000039.1:0-10204 GCA_036752105.1 Ilumatobacteraceae bacterium
GCTGCGCTGTGAGGTGTCGGCGCTTGTGCCACGAGTCGAAGCAGAGGGGCATCGTCCACTCCTCGACGATGATGCTGCTGGTACGTTGCAACGTATGGCCAGTGCGCGAACGCCGCTCTATGAAGCGGTGGCCACTCATTCGATCGACACGCATCGTCATGACGTCAAAGAAGTCGCGGATCTGATCATCGATCTCCTTTCGACGGAATCTGCGACATGAGTGATGCGCGCATGTTGAGAGTCGAGTTGGGTGATCGCTCGTATCCAGTAGTGGTCGGGCGGGGGGTCAGGCACGAACTTCACTCGCTCATCCCCGATGGCGTTCGTCGTGTCGCGGTTGTGACGCAAGAGTCGATTCCATCGCAGCT
Source organism: Ilumatobacteraceae bacterium (assembly GCA_036752105.1). Taxonomy (GTDB): domain Bacteria; phylum Actinomycetota; class Acidimicrobiia; order Acidimicrobiales; family Ilumatobacteraceae; genus UBA2093. Next base: position 369 of record DAIOTI010000039.1, read on the forward strand.
GCTACCTGCATTCCCGGGTCGTGACGTTCACCGATTCGTCATCGGCAACGGTGAAGAACACAAGTCCTTGTCGACTATCGAAGAGTTGATGCGAGGTTTTGCACGAGCCGGACTCACACGCTCGGACTGTGTCATCGGTGTCGGTGGCGGCCTGGTCACCGATGTCGCTGGTTTCGCTGCAGCGTCCTATCACCGAGGAATTCCCGTCGCTCACGTGGCCACTTCATTGCTCGCGATGGTCGATGCGGCCATCGGCGGCAAGACCGGCGTCAACATCCCGGAAGGCAAGAACTTGGTCGGTGCGTTCTGGCAACCGTGTGCTGTCGCATGCGACACAGATGCTCTCGACACCTTGCCCGAGTCAGAGAGTCGTTGCGGGCGGGGAGAGATGGCGAAGTACCACTTCATCGTTCGTGAAGATCTCAGCACACGGTCTCTCGAAGATCGCATCACAGCTTGCGTTCGCATCAAGGCTGACGTCGTCGCCGGAGACGAGCGCGAGTCAGGTCGACGTGCACTGCTCAACTACGGGCACACACTCGCGCACGCAATCGAGGTGAACACCGGCTGGACGATTGCACATGGAGAAGCAGTCGCCATCGGACTCGTGTTTGCAGCCCATCTGGCACAGGTCCTCGGTCGTATTGACGACCAGAGGGTCGCCGAGCATTACGCGGTCGTCAACGACACGTACGGGCTGTCGACTGAGTTGCCCCAAGGCCTCGATGACAATGCTCTCATCGAGGCGATGAAACGTGACAAGAAGGCGCTTTCGTCCCTGACATTCGTGCTCGACTCCCAAGATGGTCTCGAAGTCGTCGAAGGAATCGAAGAGACGAAAATTCGTGACGCTTTGAAAGCGCATCGAGGGTACGGTGTGTCCTCATGAGCACCGGATTGGTCGTGCTGCTGCATGGTCCGAACTTGAATCTTCTCGGTCAACGAGAGCCACAGGTGTACGGCTACGAGACTTTGTCGGACCACGAGGCTCGAGTCGCTGCACAACTGAAGATTGCCGGGTTCGATTGCGTGGCTCACCAGAGCAACAATGAGGGTGACATCGTCGACAAGGTCCACTCCGTACGAGGAACCACTGTCGGCATGATCATCAACTCTGGCGCGTTCACCCACTACTCGTGGTCGCTGCACGATGCGCTTCGGTCATATTCGGCCCCCATCATCGAGGTGCACTTGTCGAACCCGAGTGCTCGTGAAGATTTTCGGCACACCAGTGTCATTGCGCCCTTGGCTGCGGGCACGATCTCAGGTTTCGGGGCGTTCGGCTATGACCTCGCCGTTCATGCGCTGGTTTCGCTGCTCTCGTCGAGCCGCAACTCGAACTCGTAGGAATCTGTGGACTTGCCGACACTTCGAGTCGCAGATCGACTCGAGCGATTGTGGGCCTGGTGTGACGCGAACGATGCCGCCTATCTCTATGTTCAGTCGTTGCCGAACATCCGATGGATGACGACGTTCAGCGGCTCGGCCGCGACAGCCGTCATCGATGCAGCCGAGCGACAGATACATCTGTTTGTCGACGGTCGTTACGTGACTCAAGCCGAAGAACAATGTGCGGCGTCGGGTGCGCCGGCAGATGTCTGTGTCGTTCAGCAGCCGAGCGAGAAGACAGAAACCATTCGTAAAATCGTTGGAATGAGCGACATCGTGTTCGATCCACGTGATCTGACAGTCGCTGAACATCAGCAATTGATCGAACAAGTCGGCACGAAGCTTCGTCCCGTACATCATCCATTCGGCGTACTGCGTCGAAGGAAAGACGATGCCGAGTTGGCTCGCATTGCGCGAAGCGCCCTCATTGCAGACGCGGCCCTCCTCGATGTGTGTGGCGACGGGTTGACGGGAAGGACAGAACGCGAGGTTCGGAATCGTCTCGACGCACACATGCTGGAAAACGGCGCAGATCGCACCTCGTTCGACACCATCGTTGCCGGCGGGCCCAATAGTGCGATGCCACATCATCGACCGTCTGACCGCGTGATCGGCGCCTCGGATGTCGTCATCATCGACATGGGCGCAGAGGTCGAGGGTTATCGATCCGATATGACGCGCACGTATGTCCCAGCGACGGCGTCAGGCGAAATTCGTCATTTCGCTGATGTCGTTCGTGAGGCACAAGCACTCGGCGTGTCATCCATGGCGCCAGGTGTCGACACGTTCGAGGTCGACTCGGCAGTACGGGCCGTCTTTCGGGCCCACGGAGTGGAGGAGTACTTCTCGCACGGGTCCGGCCACGGTGTCGGTCTTGTCATTCACGAAGAGCCGTTCATCAATAGGCGACAACGAGCGAACCTGGAGAGCGGTGAGGTGGTGACGATGGAGCCAGGGCTCTATCGTGTGGGCGTCGGTGGAGTCCGAATCGAGGATTTGGTGCTCATCACGACCGACGGACGAGAAGTCCTCACCCACAGCCCCAAGGAATTGTCATGCCTGCAATAACGACCAACGACTTGAAGAACGGCATAACGCTCGAGCTCGACAATGGTTTGTTCACTGTCGTCGAATTCCAACACGTGAAGCCAGGCAAAGGTGGCGCGTTCGTGCGCACGAAGCTTCGTAATCTCCGCAATGGCAACGTCTTTGACAAGACGTTCAACGCCGGTGTCAGGGTCGAGCAGGCCATTCTCGACAAGCGAGACATGCAGTTCCTCTACAAGGACGGGTCGGACTTCGTGTTCATGGACACAGAGTCGTATGACCAGATGCATGTGACTCCGACTGCTCTCGGCGATGCGGCCAACTACCTGACCGAGTCGATGATGGCGATCATCGCCCTCTACAACGGCGACATCGTCTCTGTCGAAATTCCGGCGGCAGTCGAGTTGACAATCGCAGAGACCGAACCGGGCGTCCAGGGCGACCGTGTGTCTGGCGCGCGCAAGCCGGCGACGCTCGAAACCGGACTTGTCATCCAAGTTCCGTTGTTCGTGAATATCGGCGATCGAGTGAAGGTCGACACCCGCTCTGGCGAGTACGTCACTCGCGTCTGATGACTGTCGGCCACGGGCACGAGCGTGTCGACGAACGAAGCGATGCGCGTGAGCAAGCTCTCATCTTGCTGTACGAATGCGAGCAACGTTCCGAGAATTTGACGAACGTCGTCGATCAACATGCCGCAATCTACGTGGGGCTCACAAAGGAACTCGCCGACGGTGTCGAGCACGGTCGCGCCGACATTGATGCACTCATAGCATCGCACTCGAAGGGTTGGACGCTCGAGCGCATGCCTGCGATAGACCGAACGATCCTTCGAATTGCCACATACGAGCTGGTCTCGCGCACAGACACCCCGGTTGCAGTCATCATTGACGAAGCAGTCGAGCTGGCAAAGCGGTTCTCCACCGATGACTCGGGTCGTTTCGTCAATGGTGTGCTCGCAGCGGTTGCTCGCTCAGTTCGCTGATCGCGTGTCGCGATCAGATTCATGCCGTCGGCTTGCGCCGCGCGCAGCTCTCATCGTCGCTGTTTCGTGGTTCTTCATCTGGACTGCGTCACGGACGGTGTCTATTCATGAGGCCTTCGGAACATCCGCCTACGACATCGGCATCTTTGACCAGGCGACATGGCTCTTGTCTCGTTTCGAGGTGCCGTATGTGACGTTGAACGGCATGAATAGTCTCCGTGACCACTTTCAGCCGATCCTGCTACTTTTCGCGCCTTTGTACTGGGTGGTCCCCGGTGCGGCCACTCTTCTCGTCCTTCAGGCGGGTCTAGTGGCGAGTGGAGCCGGGGTCGTGTTCATGTTCGCGCGACGTCGACTTCAGAACGAATGGTTCGCATTCGCCTTTTCTGCCGCGTGGTTACTGAACCCGGCGGTGTCACGGTTCTCCTTCGAGAACTTTCACCCTGATGCCGTGTACGGGCTGTCTGTTCCACTGGCGTTGTACGGTGCTCTTGAGCATAAATGGAGAGTTTTTGCACTCGGCATCGTCTTGACACTTCTTGTGAAAGAAGACGCGATGGTCATCGTGGTGCCGATTGGGCTGTGGGTGGCGTGGCGTAGCGATCGAACCAAGGGAATATTGACCGTGGTCGGGTCCTTGGCGATGACAGCCGTCGGCTTCTATGTGGTTCAGCGGGAGCGGCTGGGCGACCGGATCCCTTTTGGCGGGCCGTGGGGATTTGTCAGAGAGACACTCACGAACCCAGTTGAAGTGTCGAAGTATCTGCTCCGCGACAACAGGCCGTTTTATGTCTGGCAGATGCTGGCACCCTTCGGGTTTGTTTTTGTCGGAGCTCCCGATGTGGTGCTGATTTCAGCACTCGTCTTGGCGGCAAATATCGTCAGCAATTTTTGGTATCAGTTCAACATCGACTTCCACTATTCACTCGTCGCTGTTCCGGCACTCATGTTTGCTGCGATCGCTTCCACCGCGAAGGCGAAGGTCAGTCAACGTAAGTGGCTGGTGGGCATCGTCTGCGCGTGCACGTTCTGGACCTCTGCGCTCTGGTCACCGTATTCGTTCGCCCAGGAACCCATTCCGAGGGCAATTGTCAACGACCCGCGAAATGTCGCCGCTCGAGACATCATGAGCAAGGTCCCCGACGATGCCGTCGTGTCGGTGTACCACGTGTTGTCCACGCACATGTCGAACCGTCGTGAGGTCTATTTCTTCCCGAACCCGTTTCGGGTCTTTTACTACGGTCCGGATCCGTCCCTGAACGACACACGTCGTCCGGAGGCAGACACCATCGAATACGTCATCTTGCCGGTACTGAAAGAGGAGGTCGTCGAGAAGGACTGGAGTCGGGTGGAACGCGAGTTCCAGATGGTTCAGTCGAACGCGTACTGGCAGCTCTTCCGCCGGGTGCAAGGTTGACTCACTCTCGCCGCCGCGGGTGTCCACGAGCGGGTGTGGCGGTCTTTACAGCGAGCGCAGAACCCTGTACAGTTGGAGGTGCCGTAAATCGGGTCCTGTGAGGCTCGGACGGGAGGACAACATGGAATCATCTGGAATAACGCGCTGGGTCGTACCCGGCGCTTTTTTTGTGCGAAATATCTCGGTCTCGACGACTCTCTGATGGCTGTCGAACGTCGGGCAGAAGTCTTGTCGACCACCGATGTGGGTCGCGCCTTGACGCGTGTGGCTCACGAGATCGTCGAACGCAATTCAGGTGTCGCTGGTCTGGTGTTGGTCGGCATGCAGCGTGGCGGTGTCTGGATCGCAGAAGAGATCGCTCGATGCATCGCGTCTTTCGAGAGTCAGGCGGAGGTTCCAGTCGGATCTATCGATGTGTCGATGTATCGCGATGACATCGCCCTTCGGCCGGTCGTGCCGGCTGCAGTCACCGACATTCCAGTCGACATCACAGGAAACACCGTTGTGCTCGTGGACGACGTCCTGTTCACGGGGCGCACTGTGCGTGCAGCGCTCGATGCCTTGCTCGATCACGGTCGGCCTCGAGCGGTGCAGCTGGCCGTCCTCGTCGATCGGGGGCATCGCGAACTGCCCATTCGGCCGGACTTCGTCGGAAAGAACATTCCCACTCATCTCTCTGACGAAGTTGACGCATCAACAGCCGGTGTCTATGTGATTTCGACATCGATCGGGAACGAAATGCGCAAGAAGGAGGTGTCATGAAGCACCTCTTGTCTGTCGAGGAGCTGACCGCTGATCAATTGGCTTCGCTGTTGGATCTGACGGATCACATGGTTGAGATCAGTGGGCGACCGGTCCCGAAAGTACCTGCACTTCGCGGTCGAACTGTGGCGAGCGTGTTCTTTGAAGACAGCACTCGAACCCGTCTCAGTTTTGAGACGGCTGCCAAACGACTCTCAGCCGACACGCTGACCTTCAATGTCGGTACCTCGAGTGTGAACAAAGGGGAGAGTCTGAGAGACACGATCGAGACTCTCTCGGCGATGGGAGTCGACGCATTCGTCGTGCGTCACAAGTCAAGCGGTGTTCCCCACATGATCACAGAGTGGACCGATGCATCGGTCATCAATGCGGGGGACGGCTGGCATCAGCATCCCACCCAAGCGTTGCTCGATTGTCACACCGTCACACGATCATTCGGTTCTGGTAACGACTTGTCTGGGCGTACCGTCGCAATTGTGGGAGATGTGAAACACAGTCGCGTGGCACGGAGCAATATTCGCGCATTCGCGATGCTCGGAGCAGAAGTCGTCATCGTGGCACCGCGAACTCTCTTGCCGCCCGAGATCATCGAGTGGCCGGTGCGCGTGGTGGATGCACTCGACGATGTCATCGACGACATCGATGTCCTCTACCTGTTGCGCATGCAGCGTGAACGGATGGACGCGGCACTCGTGCCGTCACTTGGCGAGTATTCGGCACGGTTCGGACTGACTCCGCAACGTGCACGTCGCCTCAAGGGTGACGCTCTGGTGCTGCATCCCGGGCCAATGAACCGCGGAGTCGAGATACTTGTTGACCCTGTCGACCTTCCTGGTTCCCGAATTCTTGAACAGGTGCGCGCCGGTGTAAGTGCGCGAATGTCGGTGTTGTACACGGTGTTGAGCGGTGGCTCTGTGCCGCCGATGGGAGGTGCGGAATGAAGTCGTTTGTCCTGCGTGGAGGAACAATTGTGAATCCCGACGGCACTGTCGAGGCCGATGTGGTCGTGCGCGACGGAATCATCGTGGCGGCCGATCAAGCGCACGGCGATCTCCCCGTCATCGATGCAACGGGTTGTTATGTGTCGTCAGGGTTTGTCGATCTTCATACCCATCTTCGTGAGCCGGGACGAGAAGAAGCCGAGACCATCGAGACCGGAAGTCGTGCGGCGGCTCGCGGGGGCTACACCGCCGTGGTCGCGATGCCGAACACCGACCCTGCACAAGATGCGGTTCATGTGGTTGAGTTCGTGCGATCCAAGGGTGAAGACGTGGGCTTGTGTGAAGTCCTTCCGTCTGGTTGCATCACCATCGGTCGCATGGGGCAGCAGCTGGTCCCTTTCGCCGCCCTAGCAAAGGCCGGAGTTCACCTGTTCACCGACGACGGTAACGGTGTGCAAGACCCGCTCATCATGCGACGCGCGCTCGAGTATGCAGGTGAACTGGGTGTGGTTCTTGCGCAGCATTGCGAGGTCGCGCGCCTCACTGAAGGTGCGGTCATGCACGAGGGGGCATGTTGCTCCACTCTCGGTCTACCCGGGTGGCCGGCATTGGCCGAGGAATTGATGTTGCATCGCGACATTGAACTCGTGCGATTGACCGGCAGCCCGATGCACTTCTTGCATCTTTCCACGGCGCGAAGTGTTGAGATGGTGCGCCAAGCCAAGATCGAAGGTCTTCCGATCACTGCGGAAGTGACACCGCACCACATCTCTCTCGTCGACGAGCTTCTCGCCTCCTTTGACTCTGTGTTCAAAGTGAACCCACCGCTGCGGACGCGTGCCGATATCGAAGCTCTGAAGGGCGGAGTGCTCGACGGAACCATCGATGCAGTGGCCACTGATCACGCGCCGCACAGCGACCACGCGAAGGAGCAGCCTCTCGATGCGGCACCTCCCGGAATGCTCGGACTCGAGACTGCCCTCGGAGTCCTCAACACCTCCATGAGTCTCACTCCGCGACGCATCGTCGAGGTGTTGAGCTGGAACCCGGCGCGCATCGCGAACATCGCCGACCGGCAGGGTCGACCTGTCGCTGTGGGAGAACCGGCAAATCTCGCCGTCTGGGACACCACGAGTGAATGGGTGGTCTCGCGGGACCATCTCGTCAGCAAGAGTCGTAACACTCCATATGACGGCATGACACTGCGCGGTCGAGTGAGGCACACCGTGTTTCGCGGAGAACTGGTCGTGAAAGATGGAGAGGCACTCAAGTGAACAATCGCAGAGGGGACATCGAAGCTGCAGCTCTCGTACTCGAAGACGGTTCGGTTTTTGAAGGGGAGGCAATCGGGTATCGGCCGTCATCTGGCATCGCAGCGGGTGAAGTGGTCTTCAATACCGCTCTCACGGGATATCAGGAAGTCATCACTGATCCTTCCTATGCCGGACAGATCATCACGTTTACCACCACCCACATCGGCAATTACGGCACGACTCAACTCGACAACGAGGCAAAGGCCCCGCATGCGCGTGGGGTGATCGTGCGAGACCTGGCACGTCGGCGAAGCAACTGGCGAAGTGAATCTGACCTTGATGCGATGTTGACCGCGGTTCGCCTTCCCGGCATCGGTGGCATCGACACCAGACGCCTCACTCGGCTGTTACGAGATGCGGGGGCATTGAAGGGTGCTTTCGGCACCTCGGATGAATCCTCTTTGCTAGCCACAGCTCGAGCCGAAACGGGCACGGGTGGGGTGGACCTTGTGTCCACAGTGACCACCGCGAAGCCCTACGCCTTCGGTGACGGTCGTTTCAAGGTCATTGCATTCGACTTTGGCATCAAGACCACGATCCTCAAATGTCTCGCAGACATTGCAAGCGTCACTGTTGTTCCAGCTGGAACTAGTGCCGAGGAAGTGCTCGCAATGAAACCACAAGGCGTGTTCTTGTCGAACGGACCTGGCGACCCCGAAATGGTCATAGGCGCGCCAGCCACAATTCGAGCCATCGTCGAAGCTGGCGTGCCGACATTTGGAATCTGCCTCGGACATCAGTTGTTGTCGCGAGCCTTCGGAGGACACACGTTCAAGTTGCCTTTTGGTCACCACGGTGGGAATCACCCTGTTCGCGATGTCTCCACGGGCACAGTCGAGATCACCAGCCAAAATCACAATTTCTGTGTCGACCCAGACTCACTCAGCTCGGTCGCAGACATCACCCATGTCAATCTGAACGACCACACCAACGAGGGGATGCGTCTGAAAAATCATCGGGCATTCAGTGTGCAATACCACCCAGAAGCAGGTCCTGGTCCGCATGACAGTCGCTACCTCTTTGCGAGGTTCGCAGATTTGATGGAGAACAACTGATGCCGCGCCGTACCGACCTTGAATCAATCCTGATCATCGGATCCGGACCGATCGTCATCGGGCAGGCTTGTGAGTTCGACTACTCAGGTACTCAGGCATGTCGAGTTCTGAAGAGCGAGGGCTACCGCGTCATCCTCGCGAATTCGAATCCGGCCACCATCATGACCGACCCTGATTTTGCCCATCGCACTTACATCGAACCACTGACGCCTGAGGTGTTGGCAAAAATCATCGAACGCGAGAAGCCAGATGCGATTCTGCCGACGCTCGGTGGCCAGACCGGGCTGAACCTGGCAATGACGTTGTTCGAGCGCGATCTCGCCGGCGTGCCAGGGACACCGGAATTGATCGGTGCCAATGCAGAGGCCATCGCTACTGCAGAAGATCGCGACAAATTCAAGAAGGCGATGATCGAAATCGGTCTGTCGGTTCCGCGAAGTGGAATTGCTCACTCGATGGAAGAAGCACTCGAGGTCGTGGAGACCATCGGACTACCAGTCATCATTCGTCCTGCGTACATTCTTGGCGGTCGGGGCACTGGAATCGCTTCGACACGCGAAGAATTCTTGAAGGTCGCCAGTAACGGACTCGATGCGAGTCCGATTTCTGAAATTCTCATCGAGACTTCGATCGTCGGCTGGAAAGAATACGAACTTGAAGTGATGCGTGACCGCGCCGACAACTGCGTGATCATCTGCAGCATCGAGAATTTCGACCCCATGGGAGTACACACCGGAGACTCGATCACGGTCGCTCCGGCGCAGACACTTTCTGACTTCGAGTACCAGAGAATGCGGGACGCTGCGTTCGCATGTATCCGTCGCGTAGGTGTCGAGACAGGGGGGTCCAATGTTCAATTTGCGGTCAACCCTGCAAACGGAGACCAAGTGGTCATCGAGATGAATCCGCGTGTGTCGCGATCATCGG
>DAIOTI010000040.1:0-9912 GCA_036752105.1 Ilumatobacteraceae bacterium
ACCGTCACCTGTCTCGGCTTCTGCACCAGTTGCACCTCGATGTTCCATGTTGCACAGCGCAGTGATGCCGAGAGTGACGATCTCGCGACTGCGAATACCCTTTAAGTTCGCGACAAACGAGACGCCACAGGCGTCGTGTTCAAAGCGCGGGTCATAGAGACCGCTGGCTGCGGGCATGTCTGGATTCATGGTGTTGTCGTTTCGTGAACAGCGCAAAGCGCACATGTTTCTACGGAAAGGGTGAAGACGACGCTGTGTTCACCCGGGACAACGCTGGCCCAAGCAGGGAGAACCCTATCGTCGCCGAAGCGACATATCAAAGCGATTACGGACGCTTGATGCTGGCGTCTTTGAACCGTGGCTCACGCTTCTCAAAATAAGCGGCCACCGACTCCATCTGGTTGTGCTGCCCGATGAGCGACTGGATGACGTTTCGTTCGTCGGCGAACTGCTGAGCCGCATCTTCGTTCACTCGTGAATTGATGAGCTCTTTCGCACCTCGGACAGCATCGGGGCTGACCGCACAAATGTCACGGGCCAAAGACATCGCCGACGACAAGGGATCATCTGAGAGAGAGGTGACGAGTCCGAGTGAGTGCGCTTCTGCGCCGTCGAAGATGCGTGCCGTGAACACAAGTTCCTTTGCGACATCGGGGCGCACGTGACGTGTGATCGTCAAGGTTCCGGTCATGTCCGGAATGAGGCCCCAGAATGTCTCGCGCACGCTGAACTTGGTCGCCGGATGTGCGATGCGAATGTCCGCACCCATCGCAATTTGAATACCGCCACCGAGGGCATGTCCGTGAAGTGCCGCGATGACCGGCATCGGTACCTCTTGCCACACCCACGCGGATTGTTGCGCAAGGTGGGTGATGCGACCATCGGTTCCCATGATCGACGGAGTGTCACTAGTCGAAGGCGTGCCGTTGTCACCTGCCAGCGCGCCCATGCTGGCAAGGTCGAGCCCGGCACAAAAAGAAGGTCCCTCGCCGCTCAACACCACGACACGTACATCGCCTCGAGACTTCAGTTCCTCTCCCGCTCTTGCCAACGCGAGGAACATGTCGGGGTCGAGGGCGTTGCGTTTGTCGGGCCGATTGAGCCGAACATCGGCAATGCCATTGCTCACGGTCAACTTCACACGCTCTGACATGGTCGAAGTCTCTCATGTCGATTACCCGAACGCACACCGAGACACACCTTGTCAGACGGCACGAGTCGAGTCGGCACGAGTGACGCCGGTACGGACACCTGTCGTCGATGGTGCAATGATGAGCCGGATGAAGTTGAACCTCACCGCCGATGAAGTACTCGCAACGACTCGTAGCGTGCGAAAGCGCCTGGATTTCGACAAGCCTGTCGAGCGAAAAGTGGTCGAAGAATGTCTCGAATTGGCCATGCAAGCCCCTACCGGGTCGAACAGCCAAGGCTGGCACTGGATCGTGGTGGAAGATGCCGCAAAGAAGAAGCGCCTACAGGAGATCTACCGACGCAACTTCGAGATCTACGCCAACTTTCCCGGTCGTGACTACCCGACCGGCGACACGCGAGCAGAGCGTCAAGGTGCCGTACGCGATTCTGCGTTCTATCTGGCGGACAACTTCCACCGCGCGCCGTTGCTCCTTATTCCGGCCATCGAAGGACGACTCGACAATCTTCCGTCGTTCATGACTGCGTCTGCATGGGGCTCACTTCTTCCCGCAGTGTGGAGTTTCATGCTCGCCTTGCGCGAGCGCGGCATGGGCTCCGCATGGACCACCATCCACCTGATGAACGACGGCGAAAAAGAGGCAGCGGACTTACTGGGAATTCCCTTCGAGGCCGTGTCACAAGGAGGGCTTTTCCCTATCGCCTACACGGTCGGAACTGATTTCAAACCGGCAAAGCGTGAACCATTGGAAAGTGTTCTCCACTGGGACAAGTGGTGAACGGCGACATGTCGTCAAATCTTGCAACCTACGAATGTCGTGACGGAGTCGGCATCGTCACGATGGACGACGGGAAAGCAAACGCCATTTCTCTGTCCATGCAGGCGGCCCTATCTGAATCTCTCGACAAGGCCGAGTCCGACGACGTCCCCGTCATTCTCACCGGTCGCACCGGATTCTTCTCTGCCGGCTTTGACCTGAAGACGATCGCAGCAGGAGGCAAAGACACTGTCGACATGTTGAACGGGGGAATCGAACTAGCGATTCGTCTTCTTGATTTTCCACGACCAGTCATTGCAGCCAGCAGTGGACATGCAATCGCCATGGGCGTTTTCCTCCTGCAGTCCTGCGACTATCGCATCGGTATTCACGGAGCCCATCGATACACCGCCAATGAAGTGGCGATTGGTATGGCCATGCCGCTGTCGACCATCGAGATTCTTCGTCAACGTGTCACACCTACTGCACTCACGAGATCTGTTCTTCTCGCAGAAGTATTCACGCCACAGAATGCAATCGAGAACGGGTTACTCGATGCAGTAGTCGACCCGAGCGACTTGATGGTTACTGCGTCGACAATTGCGACATCATTTGCCGCTCTCGATCGTGCCGCGCACGAACACAGCAAACGTCGCTTGCGTGGCCCGGTACTCACCGCCATTCGGGACGGTCTCGCCCGCGACAACGAAGCCTGGCGGGCGCAGTTCTTGAAGTGACGATGCTCGAACGCTGAGGCTGGAACTACTCGACGAGGCGCAGACCACTTGGCGCTATCGACGGCTCTGCCGATGGCAAGTCGACCACGAACTCGGTGCGGTGCCCGGGAAACACGTGATGTGAGACCAGCACGGTCTTGCCATCCGCACCAGTCGTCACACGTCGGCAACGCAACACTGGGGCACCCTCAGGAACATTGAGGTGAAGTGCTTCAGTCTTCGTCGCAGCATCGGCAGCGATGGTCTGTGTCGCGCCTTGAAGTGGGACATCAAGCAGTTCGTAGAACGGAGTGCGCTCGACATCGGCACGCGACAAGTGCTGACCTCGTTCGGCTGCACACCACACCGTCACAAGGGCGAATGCTTCATCGTCAGCCAAGTTGATGCGCAACACCCGAAGTACGTTCTGTGTGCCGAGTGCACGCGCCACGTCACGTGGCGCTTTCTCGAACGCAAACTCGAGCACGCGTCGCTCAGGTGTCATTCCACTTGCCCTCATCTGATCTTCGATGGTCGCAAGCCTGCCGAGTGGCTGTCGTACAGGGTCGCCAGCAGCGAACCAGCCGAAGCCTTGTCGCGAATCGACGAGTCCTTCGTCGCGCAACATCTCCAGGGCTTTGCGCACTGTCACGCGGCTGACGGAGAACTCAGACGACAACTCAGCTTCGCTCGGCAACAAACGCCCAGAGGCATATGTCCCTGATTGCACTCGCGAGCGAAGCTCGTCGGCAATGCGGTGATAGCGGATTGTGCGCACTTGTATTACAGTTGTATACACAAGCAATCGACACAAGTCAACATCCCCCACATGAAGAGGAGCCGTCATGGCAGTGAGCGCAGGAACCCCACAAGCACTAGTCGACAAGGTGTACGCCACACTTCCTGAGCGTGCAGCACTTGGTCGCAAACGCCTCGGTCGACCGCTCACACTTGCCGAGAAGATTCTCATCAACCACCTGGCCGACCCTGCACATCAGGAGATGGAGCGAGGACGCAGCTATGCCGACTTCCATCCGGATCGAGTCGCCATGCAGGACGCAACTGCGCAGATGGCTCTGTTGCAGTTCATGACCGCAGGCCTTCCACAAACAGCAGTGCCGTCGACAGTGCACTGTGACCACTTGATTCTCGCGAAGGTCGGCGCGGTGAAAGACCTGAAGATCGCAAATGACGACAACCGCGAGGTGTACGACTTCTTGCGCTCTGTCAGCGCGAAGTACGGAATCGGATTCTGGGGTCCAGGCTCCGGGATCATCCATCAAGTCGTGCTCGAGAACTACGCATTTCCTGGCGGAATGATGATCGGCACGGACAGTCACACCCCCAATGCCGGTGGATTAGGCATGGTCGCTATCGGCGTCGGTGGAGCAGATGCCGTCGACGTGATGACCGGCTTTCCGTTCAACGTTCGCTGGCCGAAAGTCATCGGCGTGAAGCTCACCGGAGAACTGTCTGGTTGGGCGAGCCCGAAAGACGTCATTTTGGAAGTTGCTCGCCAACTCACCGTCGAAGGCGGCACGGGCGCCATCGTCGAATACTTCGGACCCGGAGCCGACTCAATTTCGGCAACAGGTAAAGCGACTATCTGCAACATGGGTGCCGAGATTGGCGCCACATGTTCCGTGTTTCCCTATGACCACAACATGGCGTTGTATCTCAAGTCGACCGGCCGCGAATCAATTGCAGATGCAGCTGACAAGGTGGCGTCGGAACTTCGTCCCGACGATGGTGCGAACTACGACAGCGTGCTCGAGATCGACCTTTCGGCTCTCAAGCCTCTCATCAACGGTCCGCACTCCCCCGATCGCGCTCACACGGTGGGCGCTGGTGTCGGCACCGCAGCCCGTGAAAACAACTGGCCACTCGAAGTGAGTGCAGCGCTCATCGGTTCATGCACCAACTCTTCGTACGAGGACATCACGCGAGCTGCTTCTGTTGCTCGACAGGCAGCTGCCAAGGGTCTGCGCGCCAAGACTGAACTTCTGATCTCGCCAGGTAGCGAGCAAATTCGGGCAACCATCGAGCGAGACGGACTTCTCGCCGACCTCGAGGCCATCGGTGCGACGGTTCTTGCAAATGCTTGCGGTCCGTGCATCGGCCAATGGGAGCGTGCCGCCGACACGACGGCAAAGCCGAACAGCATCGTCAATTCGTTCAATCGAAATTTTCCAAAACGAAACGATGGTTCTGCCAACACGTTGTCCTTCGTGACCAGCCCTGACACCGTCATCGCCATCGCGCTCGCTGGGCGTCTCGACTTCGACCCCGCGAGCGACACGATCACTGCGCCTGATGGGACTCACGTTCGTCTCGACCCGCCCGTCGGTGAAGTGTTGCCTTCAGGCGGATATGACCCAGGTGTCGACACGTTCACTGCTCCTCCTGCAGACGGCTCAGGAGTCACTGTTGAAGTGAGCCCGACGAGCGATCGTCTCCAATTGCTCGAGCCGTTCCCAGCTTGGGACGGAAAGGACTACATCGAGCTTCCTGTTCTGATGAAGGCGCAGGGTAAGTGCACCACCGACCACATTTCGGCAGCCGGAAAATGGCTGACATATCGCGGTCACCTCGAGAACATCTCGGGCAACTTGTTCATCGGCGCCGTGAACGCGTTCGGAGGTGCCGTGGGCGAAGGCCTCGACATCACCGATGGCGAACGACGAAGTTACCCAGACGTCGCAAAGCGTTACAGCGAGGCCGGAATTCGCTGGTGCGCAATTGGCGACCAGAACTACGGCGAAGGTTCGTCTCGTGAACATGCCGCAATGGAGCCGCGGTTCCGTGGTGGAGTGGTGATTTTTGCTCGTTCATTCGCTCGAATACACGAAACCAACTTGAAGAAACAAGGACTCGTTCCGCTGACATTTTCTGACCCAGCCACCTACGACCAGATCGACGAGACGGACCGCATCAGCGTGCTGAATCTGCCCCCGGTGCCAGACACGCCGGTCGCATGTCGCATCACAAAGGCCGATGGACGCACCATCGACTTCGAGGCCAAGCACACCTTCAGCGACGAGCAAGTCGAGTGGTTCAAAGCTGGCTCTGCATTGAACATCGTGCGTCAGAAAGTGGCCGGCAAAAAGTAGACGACGTAGGTCGCTTCCGGCACTGTTTGACAGAAGTCAATCGGTGCCGGGGCGCCTCTGTACTTCTGAGTCGGGGTCACCCACGTAATTTGCCGGATACGCACGACGAAGTTCTTCGTCGGTCGGCTCCCGGTGCTCACGCGCCTCTGACGGCAAGAGCGACATGATTGCGCTCATGATTCGCGACGTGTCCACTTCACTCGACATGCGCGACAGAGCGACCGGCGCCCCGACCTTGATGGTGATGGTTGGCGGCGACGTCACATTCGTGACGTTCGGTAGGCGTGAATTTCGCGGCCACACATGCTCAGTTCCCCACAGACCAATCGGCACCACAGGCACCCCGGTGACGGCTGCAAGTCGTGCAGCCCCCCAGCGACCTTTTAGTTCGGGGTCGAAGAATGCACGACCTCGCGGAATGGTGCCCTGCGGCATGATCGCCACCATGTCGCCAGCCTTTAACGCTCGCTCGGCTGCCTGAAGGGGCTCGTCACTTCCGGTTCCGCGGTCGACGCGAATGCCTCCCATTGCAGCGGCGATAGGTCCGATGACGGGCGCGTCGAACACTTCCTTCTTCCCGAGAAACCTGACGGTTCGGCCGCTTCGTGCCACGACCATCGCAACTGCAGCGACATCGAAGTAACTGCGATGATTCGCGCACAGCAGCGCTCCGCCTTTCGACGGGATGTTCTCTATGCCGCTGATCTCGAAGCGCGCATATGGGAAGAACTCGGGTCGACTGAATTGCAGTGCAAGACGTTGAAGCTCGAGACCCACGACAGGAATCTTCAATACACCTTGTGGCGTGGCGAAATCTGTGACCGGCCACCGACGTGCAGTTGCCATCAGCGCAAGTCGAATGTCGGGGTTGACCGCTGTCGGATGACCCACGGACGACAGCAACGGTTCGTCATACACGCTGTCGCTGTATGCGTGGCAGTCTGCAAGACGAATACCACGCGCGTCACACCACTCTCGCACCGCTTGCAACTTTCCTCTCGACCACACGTATGGCCCGACGATGTTGCCGGTGTATCGGCCGTCGTCGTCGACTTCGTACGTAGTAGCGATGACATCATCAAAACCCATCGCAACAGCGAATGGTTCGATGAGGTCACGTGGTGTCGTGGTGGCCAACACCACACGCCGACCGTGTCGTTGGTGCTCGCGCACGACGTCGAGCGCGAACGGCTGCAGACGCTTTGTCAGGTCGGTCACTGCTGCTGCAGCAGCGGTACGAACCGCAGACTGGCTACGGCCCTTGAACGCGTGCACCGCTTGGCGTCCGAGAGCCATCGAAGGAAGGTTCTCACCGAACACCGAGAACAATTTGTAGACGAGTGACTCACCCGGAATGTCTCGAGTGACCACCCCGGCTGAACGCAGTGCGTGCGACACGACTTCTCCCGAGGCCCCCGACAGCAGCGTGCGGTCGAGGTCGAAGAATGCGGCAGATCCGCTCATTGACCGGAGACTAACGCCACAACGGGAAAGGCCCCGCTTGGGGGTGCGGGGCCTCTCTACCTAAACCCGATGGTGGGGGACCATCTGATGGGTTCTTGCGGCCGGGCTATGGGGGATGCCCGACGCGTTTTGTTGTCACTCATTCTTGCTGAAGGCCGGAGCGCGCTCAAGGCGAAATGCGCAGATGACGCCATTTTGCGCTGTGATAGTTGACACAACTCTGAGTGCATGCAGTGCGGCGAAGTGACGGGCACCACATAGTGTTGCGTGGTGTGGGCGACGAACTTCTTGCACTGCAAGCCAAAGTTCCTGGCGCGGCGTCAGCAGATGTCCGCAGACTTGCAAATGGTCGCTCGATTGTCTGGCTGAATGTCGACGGATCACATCACAAGGGCGCGCTCTCAGGTGCTGCCTCCGAAGTCATCGCGAATGCCGCGACGTCGGCACGCACGCAAGGCCTTCCCTTTGTCGCCGTCATGGAATCTTCTGGAGCAGACATTCTCGAGGGCATCTCCGCCTTGCATGGCTGGGGCCGTGCCGCACGTGCGATAGCTGAATGTTCAGGCGTCGTGCCCACGATCTTCATCGTCACTGGTCCGGCAGTATCAGGCCCGGCACTGCTGATTGGTCTCGCCGATGTGGTCGTGATGACGAACGATGCGTACGCGTTCGTGAGTGGCCCGACGATGGTCGCTGAATTCACCGGCATCAACGTGAGCACTGACGAACTCGGTGGCGCATCGACACACGCGCGCACCAGCGGCGCAGCAACCGCAGTGGTCGAGACTCTGAGCGATGCAATTGAGTGGGTCGAGGCGTTCTTGTCATTCGTGCCCGACAATGTGAATCAGCTTCCCGCCAATGTCGACCATGGTGACTCAGATGACCGCTCGACGCCCGAAGCCGGGGACCTCATCCCCGAATCCTCTACCGGCAGTTACGACGTGCGCAGCGTGATCAACTCGCTTGTCGACGACGGCTACCAACTCGAATTGAAGCCACGCTGGGCGACGAATGTCGTCACGTCGCTCGCGTCGATAGCGGGCTACCCCGTCGGCATCGTCGCCAACCAACCGATGTCCCTCGCGGGCACGCTCGACATTCCCGCATCACAGAAAGCGGCACGTTTCGTGAACTTCTGCGATGCATTCAACTTGCCGATCATCACACTCGTCGACACGCCGGGCTTCTACCCTGGCAAAGACCTCGAGTGGCGCGGCATGATTCGCCACGGTGCTCAACTTGTCTTCGCCTACGGACGGGCCACCGTGCCACGCATCTGCGTCATCATGCGCAAGTCATATGGCGGCGCGTACATCGTGATGGATTCTAAGAAAATGGGAAACGACCTGTGTCTTGCATGGCCATGGGCAGAGCTGGCCGTCATGGGCGCCGGCCAGGCCGCAGCCATCCTTCAACGCCGCGCCACACCCGAAGAGCGTGCGGCCTTCGAAGCCGACTATTCCGAGCGCCTTCTCAATCCGTATATCGCGGCGGAACGCGGCTACGTGGATGCCGTCGTGACACCCGAGGAAACGCGACGTGAATTGTGCGCCGCTCTTCACATGCTGCGTGAAAAGCGCGAGCGCCTGGTCTCTCGCAAACACGACAACACTCCCCTCTGATGAATGGGGCGGCAGGACCGCGAGTTGTCTACGATTTCCCTGGGGGAGAAAGCCCCCGAGCACCACGTCAGTAACAAGGAGATCCCAGTGGCTGACACCATCACCATCATCGACGACCGCACCGGCAAGAAAGTCACGGTGCCCATCACCGGTGGAACCTTCCCCTCATCAGCACTTCGGGAACTCGACCCGAATTTGTTTCTCTATGACCCTGCTTTTCTCTCGACCGCATCGTGTGCGTCGGCCATCACCTACCTCGACGGAGATGCAGGCATTCTGCGATATCGCGGCTACCCGATCGAGCAGCTTGCGGAGCACTCCACTTTTCTCGAAGTTGCTTATCTGCTGTTGAACGGTGAATTGCCCAACAACGATCAGCTGTCGGAGTGGACCGACGACGTCACGCACCACACCATGATTCACGAGAACATGCGCAAGCGTTTCGTCGACGGTTTCCATTACGACGCCCACCCCATGGGAATGTTCGTGTCGGCAACTGCGGCACTTGGAACTTTTTACGATGACGCCAAGGACATCTTTGACAAGCAGTCCTTCGACAAGCAGGTGCTCAGGCTCATCGCCAAAGTGCCGACAATTGCCGCGATGTGTTATCGATTCAGCCAGGGCCTGCCATTCGTGCTGCCCAACAACTCGATGCCGTACGCCCAGAACTTCCTGAACATGATGTTCCGTATCGGCGACGACCACGCCATCGACCCAGTGTTGGCGCGAGCGATGGACATTCTCTTCATTCTTCATGCCGACCATGAGCAGAACTGCGGCACCACCACGATGCGCGTCGTCAGTTCTGCCAACAGCGACCCGTACACGTCCACGGCCGCAGCCGCATCTGCGCTGTACGGACCACTTCATGGTGGCGCCAACGAGGCCGTCGTACGCATGTTGTCCGAAATCGGCAGCATCGAGAATGTTCCGTCGTTCATCGAGGGTGTGAAGAACGGCTCGGGAAGACTCATGGGTTTCGGCCATCGCGTGTATAACAACCTCGAACCGCGTGCACGCATCATCAAGCAGCCCGCGTACGAGGTCTTCGAAGTCACTGGCAAGAATCCGCTCCTCGACATCGCAC
>DAIOTI010000041.1:0-9845 GCA_036752105.1 Ilumatobacteraceae bacterium
CATCGAGTTTCGGCTCGTTGCCTGCAGGCGCCTTGGTCATGACGTCCTTGATCGCGTTGGTGATGGGTGAGTTCTCGTCGACGATGTCGCTCAGGAACGATTGAAGTGTTCCTTCGTTGATGACGCCGTCATCGAGTAGCGCTTCGAATTCGGCGATCTGCTCGACTGCAGTCGAGTCCTTCTTGTCTTGTCCGTTGGTGGTCACTCCGACGACGAGGGCTCCGGCAACAGCGAGGGCTCCGGCGACGGTGAGGATCTTCTTGCGGGTT
Organism: Ilumatobacteraceae bacterium; assembly: GCA_036752105.1. Taxonomy (GTDB): domain Bacteria; phylum Actinomycetota; class Acidimicrobiia; order Acidimicrobiales; family Ilumatobacteraceae; genus UBA2093. The sequence goes on from DAIOTI010000041.1 coordinate 270, forward strand.
GAGGTGTTCATGGTGTCTTCCTTCTCTTGTGCGAGGCCACCGTGGCCTTGCACCAATGAGGAGTCGCCAGCCCCCGCCGTGCGGACACTTTTTTGGACAATTTCGAAAAATTTCCTGATCCCCTCTATTTCCAGGGCTTTCTCGGCGCGGTCTAGGTTCTGACCATGTCCGTCGAACCCCGCTACGTGCCGTATTCGAAGCCGCCGTCGGGCGCGCCGAACATCATCGTGATCGTGTTGGATGACGTGGGCTTTGGTCAGCTCGGCTGTTTCGGCTCGCCGATCAACACGCCGAACATCGATCGTCTGGCGGCTGAAGGTTTGCGGTACAACCGTTTCCACGTGACGTCGATCTGTTCGTCGACTCGCGCCGCACTCATGACTGGCCGCAATCACCACGCAGTCGGTGTCGGCGCGACGCAAGAGACATCGTTCGCCTTGCCCGGCTACAACGGTCGCATTCCGAAGTCGGCGGCTGCCTTGCCACGGCTGTTGCGTGACAACGGCTACAACACGTTCGCTGTCGGCAAGTGGCACCTCACCCCACAAGCGGAGTATTCATCGGCTGGTCCGTTCGAGCGTTGGCCGCTCGGCCTGGGATACGAGCGGTACTACGGATTCCTCGGTGCCGAGACGAATCATTGGTCGCCCGAATTGGTGCGTGACAACACGCCCATCGACATTCCTCAGCATGACGGCTATCACCTCACTGAAGACTTGGCTGATCAAGCCATCAACATGATTCGCAACCAGCGACAGGCAGCGCCTGACAAACCGTTTCTGTGTTGGTTCGCAACCGGTGCAGCACATGCGCCACACCACGTGTCCCGCGAATGGTTCGAACCGTATGCAGGTGCATTCGATGGTGGTTGGGAAGAGATGCGCGACGGCATCTACGCGCGTCAAATTGAAATGGGCGTCATTCCGAGCGGAACCGTCAACACGCCACGTCCAGAGTGGGTGCAACAGTGGTCGAGCTTGTCCGAAGGTGAACGACGGTTGTTCTGCCGTTACATGGAAGTGTTCGCAGGGTTCGTGACGCACACCGACGCCCAGATCGGCCGGATACTCAACTATCTCGATCAGCATGATCTTGCAGACAACACCATCGTCATGGTGATGTCTGACAACGGAACAAGCAGTGAAGGCGGTGTGCACGGCACATTGAACGAGTCTGCGTCGTGGCTAGGTGAGCATGCGACCATCGACGAAGCTCTTGCGCACATCGACGAAATTGGTGGTCCGAACCACACGAACCACTACCCGTGGGGTTGGGCATGGGCAGGTAACGCGCCCTTCCAGTTGTGGAAGCGTTATTCATGGTTGGGTGGCGTTCGTGCTCCGCTCGTGGTGCGCTGGCCGCAAACAATCACCGACAAGGGTTCGGTACGCAATCAGTTCATGCATGCTGTCGACCTGACTCCCACGTTGATGTCGGCATGTGGTCTGTCCATGCCAGATGTGGTCGACGGTGTGAAGCAACAGCGAATTGACGGCGTCGATGCGTCAGCATCGTTCACGACACCAGATGCACCGGAGCACCGAACGACGCAGTACTTCGAGATGCATGGTTCTCGTTCGATCTACAGCGGTGGTTGGAAAGCCACCACGAATTTCGTGTCGCCGTTGTTCAATGAGCGCGCCTTCATCACCGGAAGCCACAACTATGACGACGACACCTGGCAACTGTTCAATATCGACGACGATTTCTCTGAGTCGACCGATTTGTCAGCGCAGTACCCCGACAAGGTGCGCGAGCTTGAATCGCTCTGGGTCGATGTGGCGACGGAGAACAACGTGTTTCCACTGTTCGACCCGTCGGCGAACTACCCGATGCATCCTGGCGAGTACCCGCTACCGCGGTCGATGACGTATGAGCCGTCGGACGTTCCCGTTGCAGCAGGGCGTGTGCCGATGATGCTTGGTGGTTTTTCGATGACTGCTCATATCAATTGTGCGACGTCATCGGAGAGCGGTGTGCTCGCTGCGTTCGGTGATCATCAAGGTGGATGGGCATTACGTCTCGTCCGGGGGGAGGTCTTGTTCGATGCTGTGCATGGAAAGCAGCGCACGACCCTGCGGGGTGGGCCAGTTGGGGCTGGTGCACACGACGTGAATGTGTCGATGGTTCGTGGTGGTGCGTTGACCTTGTCACTTGACGGGGTCGAGCGGTCGAGCGGAACATTCACTGCCATGTTCTTTTTCCCAGGCGTCACGACGGCTGCCGGTGGTATGTGGGTGGGGCGTCATGACGGCCTCGCCGTGTGTGATGACTACGAGTCGCCAGCACGATTCAGTGGAGAACTTCTCTCACTCCATATCTCCTCGGGTGGTACAGAACGGCCGACGCTCGCGGTGACGATGAAAGTTGCGGAAGGCTCGGACTGACCGGCCCTCGTCTCAACATTCCTCGACTGTCATTGGTCGTACGACGTGTCATCTGGAACTACAGTTCGCTCTACGCGGCGTGATGCCGAGTCATAGGGGAGGGCAAGTCGTGGCGCTCATACAGTGCACCAATCTCAAGAAGGTATACACCGTCGGTGGCGAGGAAGTTCGCGCACTTGATGGAGTGTCGTTGTCCGTCGAGGCCGGTGACTTCATCGCAATCTGTGGTCCTTCCGGCTCTGGAAAGTCGACCTTGGCAAATGTCATTGGTGGTCTCGATCAGCCAGATTCGGGTTCAGTTGTCGTGGAAGGAATGGACTTGGCCGACGCAAAGGACAAGCAGTTGTCCGAGTACCGAAACAAGCACATCGGATTCGTCTTTCAGTCGTTCAATCTTCAGGCTCATGAGTCAGCACTTGAAAACGTGATCTCACCGCTCGTGTTGGGGGGTGTCGGTAAGAAGAAAGAACGCGTCGAAAAAGGTATGGCCGCACTTGCTCGAGTCGGCCTCACCGATCGAGCGAAACACAAGCCGACAGAGTTGTCTGGCGGTCAACGTCAACGCGTTGCCATCGCGCGCGCCCTGGTCAACGAGCCGTCGCTCATCATCGCCGACGAACCAACGGGCAACCTCGACTCGTCACGTGGTGCCGATGTCATGAAGGAGTTAGAACGACTGAATGGCGAGGGCATCACGCTGCTCGTCATCACGCACGACCCCACGGTCGCCGCGCGAGCCAAGCGGGTGATCGAGATCAAGGATGGAAAAATCACGGAGAAGGCAGGTGCGCGATGAAATTCAAGGATCAATTCCGCACCGGCTGGCGCAACCTCAGCCGCCAGAAATTGCGCACCTCTCTCACCATTTTCGCCATCGTCATCGGTGCCGTCTCGGTCACTGTGATGTTGTCGCTCGTGACCAGCGCAAAAGGCTTCCTCATGTCATCATTCGAGAAGACAGGTGAGGACCGCCGCGTCATCGTGACACCGGTGAGTGGCCTCAGCTACGGCGAAGCTCGTTGGCAGACGTGGAGTGACGGAAGCGGCAAGAAGATCGACGATGCGGCAATCACGGCGCTGGGAGCAGTTCCTGGTGTGACAGCAGTGACGCCGATTGTCGGTGCTCAGTACTACGACTCGGCGAAGTCGGCCAACGCCGAGATGTCCGTCTCGAATTCGTTCATGGTCGGTTACCTCGCGAATGGCTCTGTGACACGCGACGTCACGCACGGACGTGCACTAGAGGTCGGAGACGACAATGGCGGAGTACTGATCTCGCGGAGTATCGCTGAAGGACTTGGATTCAAGGACAATCTTGAAGGCGCACTCGGTCAGAAGATCACTCTGAAGCCGCGCAAGGATTTCTCAGAAGTGATGAAAGATATCGACGTGACAGTGGTGGGCATCATGTTCGCCGACGGTGACTCCATCGACATGACATTGAAGTTCGCTCTCGACACCGCGCCGGTGTTCGAACGCTGCGAAGGCGGTGGGCCGAACACGCAGCCGACATGTACGAAGGAATCTGATGTGCTGCGGAACGGGTATCCAGCTGCATACGTCAACATCGAGAACAAAGACAATGCTGACGCCGTCGTCGACGAAGTCAAGAAGCTGGGTTATGGCGCTGCCGCTGGTCAAGAAGAAATCAACGCACAATCACAGGCCTTCACCATTCTCGGGGCCGTACTCGGTGGAATCGGTGGCATCGCTCTGCTCGTTGCTGCGATCGGTGTCATCAACACCATGGTCATGGCCACTCTCGAACGCACGAGAGAAATTGGAATCATGCGAGCGACCGGAGCCACGAAGCGCACTGTGCGCAGTCTGTTCACCGTGGAGGCAGGCGTGCTCGGCTTCATGGGCGGAGTCTTCGGCATCGTTCTGTCGTTCGGGGTCGCCATCTTGCTGAACGGAGTGTTGAACAAACAGCTCGAAGACGGCGGTATCTCGGAGCGGAACATCGTCAGTATCCCTCCACAGATTGCCATCGTCGTCATTTTGGTGACCACGCTCATCGGCATGATTGCTGGACGTCTGCCCGCGCGACGTGCCGCGAACCTCGACCCGGTCGAGGCCTTGCGCTACGAATAGTCCGCGAAGCGTTCACTTTCTATTCATCTTCAGGAAGGTTGACGTTCAGACGTCACTGTGAGACTTTCGAGGTGGCGGACACACCCGGAGTTCAACCCAAGATCATCACCGTGGTGCGCGCTACAGGGGACAAGGTGTTTCGGGGCGTGATGACCGCAGGTGGACTCACCTCGTTGGTTGTGTTGTCTCTCATCGCGGCGTTCTTGCTCTTTCGAGGCTTTGAAATCTTTCGAGACTTTGGTTTCTCGTTTCTCACCACTTCTGAATGGAACTCTGGCATCGATGACCAAGGCACCGATGCACGTATGGGAGTGGCAGCGATGCTCGTGGGGTCGATCATCATCGCGGTCATTGCCATCGTCATCGCCGTGCCCTTCGCGATGGGCGTGGCATTGTTCCTCGAGTACTTCGCACCGAAAAAACTTCGAAATGTCCTGACCGCAATTCTCGACCTCATCGCAGCAGTGCCGTCGGTGATCTACGGCATCTGGGGCTATGTGGTGCTCATGCCAATTGTCGTCCAGTGGGCCAAGACATTGAACGACTATCTCGGGTGGTTCCCACTCTTTTCTGTGCCAGCACCCATCTTCGAACGTTCGCCATTCGTCGCCGGAATATTGCTGTCGATCATGATTCTTCCCATCACCACTTCGGTCACGCGCGAGGTGTACTCGCGTGCCCCGAAAGATCAGATCGACGCCGCATACGCACTGGGTGGTAGCCGGTGGGGTGGAATTCGAACCGTCGTCTTGCCGTTCGGTCGCAGTGGCTTGGTGGGCGGAGCAATGCTCGGACTCGGACGCGCACTGGGTGAGACGATTGCCGTGTTCTTGGTACTCAACCTCGTCTTCAAGGTCAATTTCAACATCTTGTCCTCTGCAGGTGGCAATGTCGCCTCACTCATCGCGACGCGTTTCGGTGAAGCCAGCAGGTACGAGCTGAAAGGGCTCATGGCGGCCGGGCTCGTGTTGTTTATCTTGACTCTCATCGTCAACGCGATCGCCACAGCGATCGTGAACAGAAGCGCCAAGGCCGTCGCATGAGCACCATCGAAAGTTCGCTGCCGGTGTTTGAGCCACGTCGTCCGTGGCGTCACCCGGTACAAAACGCACTCACGGTGGCAGTCATTGTCGGGCTGGCCACCCTCGGCGGGGTAGCAATCACTGCTCTCACCGGTCTTGCCGGCGGTCTCGGTTGGTTCGTGGCATTCGTTGCCTGCGCAGTGGTCGTCTCGTGGATCGCTGGGCGTTTTCGTAGCAAAGTTGCCGCAGCAGATCTTGTTGCCACGGTTGTCATCGGTGCAGCTGCAGCCACTGTGCTCATTCCGTGGTCGTCGCTCATCTACACCGTCATCTCGAAGGGGTCCAAGGTCATTTACTCGGGCTGGTTCACGAACGACATGTCAGTCACAGCAGCTGACGATGCATTCACTGCCGGTGGTGTGTCACACGCCATCGTCGGAACGCTCATCATCATCACCATTGCCACCGTCATCTCCGTGCCCATCGGAATAGCGTCGGCGGTGTACATCGTGGAGATTCGTGGTCGCTTCTCTCCGATGGTGCGCTTTTTGACCCAAGCAATGAGCGGTGTTCCTTCGATCGTTGCTGGGTTGTTCATCTACTCGACATTGGTGATCTTGGTCTTCGAGAAGTTCAATGCTCTCGCCGGTGCGTTCGCCCTTGCAATTCTCATGTTGCCCACCGTGGCCCGAACATCTGAGGAAGTACTGAAGCTTGTGCCAGAGGACTTGCGTTCGGCTAGCTATGCACTTGGAGCATCTCAGGTGAGCACGACATTCAAAGTGACATTGCCGACAGTGCGAAGTGGACTTGTCACGGCGGCAGTTCTAGGTGTGGCTCGTATCGCCGGCGAAACGGCACCACTGTTACTCACGTCGTTGTATCTGGTGACATTCTCTACGGATCTCGTCGGCAAACCGATGGCGTCGCTTCCCACCTATACCTTCGGCAACTTGCAGATTGGCACCGAGAATGCTGTCGCTAGGGCCTGGGGTGGTTCGCTCACGCTGCTCGCACTCATCTTCGTTTTGTTCCTCATCGCGCGGCTTCTCGCCGGTCGAGGACCAGGTAAATAGGACACACAACAGGGAGTTCCCATGGATCAACCAGACATGACGCAAGGCGAAGTGGTCACACCTTCGATTCCCGAAGCTCCAGTGATGGAGGATCGGACTCGTCGTGATTCATCGCGGCTACATGAGCACAGTGACAAAGGGCTCGAGGCCCGTGGCGTGCATGCATGGTTCGGCAAGCACCATGCTTTGGCCGATGTGTCGCTTCACTTCCCAGAGAACACCGTCACTGGGTTGATCGGACCTTCCGGATGCGGTAAATCGACCTTCCTGCGACTGCTCAACCGGATGCATGAGTTCATTCCAAATTCAGCCATGGCTGGCGATGTCTTCTTGGAGGGTCAAGACATCTATGGCGCAAAGGTGAATCCTGCGGACATCCGTTTGAAGATCGGAATGGTGTTCCAGAAGCCCAACCCGTTTCCCTCGATGACCATCGAAGAGAACGTGTTGGCCGGACTCAAGTTGGCCAAGATCAAGGTCGATGACAAGGATGCGCTACTTGAGGACTGCCTGGTACGTGCCGGCTTGTGGAAAGAAGTAAAAGACCGGCTGAAGGCGGCTGGTTCGTCACTGTCGGGTGGACAACAGCAACGTCTGTGCATCGCCCGAGCACTCGCAGTGAAGCCCAAGGTGCTGCTCATGGATGAACCCTGCTCGGCACTCGACCCAGGTTCCACCTTGCGAGTGGAAGAGACCATCGTGCAGCTGTCCGAGTCGATGACGATCGTGATCGTCACCCACAACATGCAGCAAGCAGCGCGTGTGTCGGACTACTGCGCTTTCTTCTTGTCAGATGGTGGCCCAGGGCAGCTTGTTGAAGCTGATCTCACCTCGAACATGTTCAGCAATCCCACCGACACCCGCACCGCCGACTACGTGCAAGGCCGGTTCGGCTGATTTTTCAGTTCACCCATTGTTCAGACAACGGGTTCGTTCAGTTCACGAGAAGTCGGTTTTCCCGTCAAATTCATTTTCTACTCTGCCGACGGGAGACAAACACCCGGAGGAAAGAAAAGAAATGAAACTTCGTAAGAAAATCGCACTCGTGGCCTCGGTCGCGATGCTCGGAGGGTTTGCCGGAGCTGTACCGGTTCATGCCGAAGCCATCACTGGTGGTGGTTCGACATTCATGTCGAACTTCATCGATGTGTGCCGCTCGCTGTATGCAAACAACACAACGGCGAATCCTGGCAAAGACACCATCTCGTATTCTGGTGTCGGTTCTGGTACGGGACGAACAAACTTTGCAAACGGCACATTCCAGTTCGGCGGCTCGGAATCCGCCTACACCAGTGGTGCTCCGAGCAACTTCGTGTATGTGCCCCTCATCGGTGGACCTATCGCAGTGGCATACCGCCTCGACGGTGTGACCGATCAGGTTCACTTGTCAGCTGCGACCATCGCAAAGATCTTCTCGGGAACCGTGAAGGTATGGAATGACCCGGCCATTGCTGCCGACAACACCGCGGTCACCGTGCCCGCCAAGAGGACTCAGAGTGTCGCCGGCGTCAGGGTGACAGTGGCTGCCAAGGGCACCAATGCGGTCATCACCACCACGATGTCGGCAGCTGCAATCAAGGCGAACAAGGGCAAGACAGTTCTGCTGAAGCGCACCACAGCGAAAGGTGCATCGGCGAATGTGGGACTCCTGAAATTCTCAAGGACTCAGGCCAACACGGTCAAGCACGTCAAAGGCACCTCGTACTCGGTGGTCGTAGACGGAGCAACCATCGCGACCGTGAGCCTCGAAGCAACGACTTCTGGCAAGACCCTTACCTTGCCGGCCACGCCGATCAAGGTTGCATACCGCTCTGGAAGCTCAGGTACGACCAACGCATTCCTCAACTACCTGAACAGTGCCGCACCCACAGTGTGGAGCAAGGTGACGAATGACGACTTCACCAAGTCGATTCCGACGACCTTGCCCACGGACGGAACGTTCCAGAGTGCGTCAGGTAACGACGGTGTGTCGAACTATGTGAAAGACAACAACGGTGCCATCACGTATGCCGAACTGTCATTCGTTCTCGAACGTGCGAGTGCCGGTGTGAAGGCCGCTGCTGTGAAGAACGCGGGTGGCGCCTGGGTGAGCCCGACGACCACCAACTCCTCGGAAGCACTTTCGTATGCAACGGTGGCTGCTGATGGTCTGGTCACATACAACTACACCAACACCTCAGCCACGATGTACCCGGTCGTTGCTATCGCCTACGGCTTGGCCAGCACCAAAGCATCGACGACCAACAGCAATATCCGCAACTTCTTCAACTACCTACTCGGAACATGTGGTCCGAAGAGTGCAGAAGCAATCGGATATTCACCGCTGACGGGCGACATCTACACCAAAGCAGTGGCACTAGCTGCCCGCATCGGTTCGGGCACCTGATCCGATAGCGACCATATCTTCCCCCCAGGAAGTGGGGATGACCCGGTGCGAAAGCACCGGGTCATCTTCGTTTTGTGAGGCGATGCCAGACTGATGGGGTGACGAAATTGGAAGTGACAAACCCCGCGACGGGTGTGGTAGTCGGACATGTCGACAACACCACCGTCGAAGCGTGTCTTGCGGTAGTAGATCGAGCTCATGATGCGTTTGCGACGTGGCGTCGGGTGTTGCCACGGCAACGTGCAGAGATGTTGCGTCGTGCCTACGACCTCATGATGGCCGAACAGAAGTCACTCGCCACGCTCATCGTGCAAGAGAACGGCAAAGTGCTGTCAGATGCCATGGCCGAAGTCGCCTATGCAGCTGAGTTCTTCCGGTGGTTCAGCGAAGAAGCGGTGCGTATCGACGGTGACCTGCGGCATGCACCCAATGGTGACTACTGGTTCGCTGTCACTCGCGAGCCGGTCGGAGTGTCGTTGCTCGTGACGCCGTGGAACTTTCCGGCCGCCATGGCGACGCGAAAGATCGGACCCGCACTCGCTGCAGGCTGCACGGTGGTGTTGAAGGCTGCGTCCGAGACGCCACTCACCGCACTCGCTATCGCGGACATC
>DAIOTI010000042.1:0-9838 GCA_036752105.1 Ilumatobacteraceae bacterium
CAGCAGCAGCGTCATGAAATGCCGCCGGGAATGGATGTTCGGGTGCGAGACGGTAATCCGGAACGACGACGACGCTCCCGGTTCTTCGGGCGAGGTCTGTCGCGTAGTTGATCCATGTACGTGGCGTTCCCATGCGGAAACCACCGCCGTGCAGATGCAACAGTGCACGTGACGCCGTGCGGTCACCAGCGACGAGGCAGTCCACACCACCGATGTTCATAGTGACGTGGGGAACACCTTCGACTCCGGGCATTTCGAGCGCGGCTCGTTCCCGTCGCTCGATCAAGTCAGCGTCAGCGGCTCCTCCATCGCGTAAGGCGGGCAGATTCCAATTGCTCGCAGTACTCATCCGAAAAACACTCCACCGTTAGGACGCAACACTTGACCGGTGTAGAAACGACCAGCTTCGCTCATGAGGAACAAAATAGTCATGGCCATGTCCTGCACTTCACCTGTGAGACCGAGAGGAGACTGCGCAGCACGTGCCGCAAGGTGTTCTCGGCGTTTGTCCTCGTCGAGAGTGCCGTCGGCACGCAAGTGCGTGTTACGCACCATCGGGGTGTCCACGAATCCAGGAGCAATCGCATTCACTCGAATTCCCTTCTCCCCCAATTCCAGTGCCGCCGTACGTGTCAATTGCATCACTGCGGCCTTCGTCATGCCATAGGCAGCGAGACTGGGGTACGGCATCTCGCCACCTGACGAGGCGATATTGACGATCGACCCGCCATTCATCATCACCGAGGCGGCTGCAGCGATACCCCACAGCACACCCAACTGATTCACAGCAATCACTTCATTGACATGATCAGGGGTGACATCCTCGATGAGGGAGTACCGCAGAATGCCAGCGATATTCGCCCACCCGTCGACGCGCCCAAGGTCGTCTTTTGTGCGCCGAGCAATCTTCATCATGTCGTCACGGCTGCTCACATCTGCCACAGCGAAACCGCACTCGAGTCCCTCTGCCAGGGCTAATGATCTGGTCTCTTCCATCACATCGGCATTGCGGTCGATGCCCACCACCCGAGCGCCAGCACGGGCCAAGGTCAAGGTGGTCTCGCGCCCCATGCCCATCGCAGCGCCGGTGACCACCGCAACTTGCCCCTCAAGGGAGAAACGATCCTGTAATCGACGATCCATGCTCGGAACCTATCTCATGCCGCGCGACTGGCTCGGAGACTCCTTTGCAATCAAGAATGTTCTTTTGCGTCAAGTGACTGATTTGCGCCACACTTTGGTCGGCCGGTCGGGGACCGACTGCGCCAGAGTCATGTCAGGTGAGGGGGTCACACATGGCGTCAGATCGTCGCTCCACCGAGCCAAGACCTGCATTGTCTGCAGAGCGAGCTGTCATGGTCATAAACCTTCTCGTGGCGCATCCGAATGAACGATTTCCGTTGTCAGAAATCGGACGACGAACGAACATCAACCCCGCATCTCTCCATGCCTTGTTGGCGGTGTTGACACGCTCGGGATTCGTCACCCGCCACCCGACATCTCGAACCTATGGAATCGGCGCTGCCCTCATCCCGATTGGTGACATTGCGCGTCAACAATCTCCCGTTGTGCAACGGGCCGTCGAGTACGCCGATGAGTTCAGTCGTAAGCGAGGTTTCGAGATGGCTGTCTCGGTACAGACCGAGGCGAACATCATCATCATCGATACGGTCGGCAACGCCTCCCCCTTCGGGTACTCACTACATGCCGGCCAAGTGATTCCACTAGCGCCACCTCTCGGCACCATTTTCCTCGCGTGGGAAAGTGAAGAACGCGTGGAACGCTGGTTGGAAAGCGCCGAACCGGCACTCACAGCTGCAGAGCGAGAGAACCACTTGGCGCTTCTTGATTCCGTGCGAGCTCGGGGCTACGGCGTTGCGCTCGAGTCTCCAGCTCGTCGGGCACTCGGTGAGGTCATCCGCGAGCGCCCGAATCGTGGTACAGCAATTGAACTGTTGAAGGACCTCGCACACTCGCCCTACATGCTTCGCTCCATGGAGAACGGTCGCCGCTACGACGTCTCTGGAGTGTTCGCACCAGTCTTCAATGATGCGTGTCGAGTAGAGGTGGCGATAACCGTCATCGGTCTCCCTACTGGCCTGACCGCAGAAGAGATATCTGAAGTTGCCGAAGAAGTTCGTGGAGCGGCAACAGTGATCACCAAACAAACAGGTGGTCGTATTCCGACCACTCTGAACGGAGGAAGGGACGTCGCATGAGCGCCGAAGACAATTCACCAATACCCGACTACCTATCAAAGTCTCGACTCGACGGTCGCAACTTCGTGGTGCTCGGTGGCGGACTAGGCATGGGTCGCCAGACGGTTCACGCCCTGACACAAGCGGGTGCATCGCGAGTATTGGTGGTCGACATCGAGCAATCTCGTGCGGACAACGTTGCCGCCGAGGTACCAGGCGGACTCGGATGGAGTGGCGACATCACGAAGCGCGACGAAGTGAAGCGTCTCGTGTCCGATGCTGTCGGTGCATTCGGACGGGTTCATGGCATCGTCGACATCGTGGGCATGGCCCAATGGGCAGCGCTGCTCGACTTGTCAGACTCGATGCTCGAGCGCGACCTCGACATCAACTTCCGCCACGCATTTCTTTCATCTCAAGAATTTGCACGCCACATGGTGGAACAGGGCGGCGGAACAATGGTCTTCATCGCCTCTGTGAGTGGCAAGACGTCTGCGCCGATGCACGCCGGATACGGAGCTGCAAAGGCGGCATTGATGGCTTGGGTGCAGTCATTAGCCGTCGAACTTGGTCCACACCAGATTCGTGCCAATGCCATTGCGCCTGGCACCATCCTCACCCCACGTATGGAGGCCGCCTTCACACCGGCGCAACGTCAGGCCAACGAAGCGGTTTCCCCTCTCGGGAGAATGGGCCGCATGGAAGACATCGCCTCTACTGCGCTCTTCTTGTCGTCTGATCTGTCGGCCTTCATCACTGGTCGCACGATCGTGGTCGATGGTGGCGTACGGGCAAAATTCCCCTACGGAACGCTCTAGACAAACTCGTCAACCAAAAGCCCTGACGGGTCGTATGAAATAGGGCTTTGCCGCCGTGGTCAACATCTGGAATTTCCACTGTTCCATGTCCCATTGCTGACCGGTGGTGAAGGTCTCTAACCACGCCGTGCTGTTGTTGTAGTCACTTGATGACCAGTAAAAGCCGTTCGTGAATCCACCCCGAGGTGATTCGGCGGTATGCAAGTTCTTGAACATCAAGTCCAACTCATCTTTTGATGGCAAGAACCAATCGTCTTTCCCGCCGAAAACAAGTTCGTCGGCGTAGCGAGCGGCATACTCCGAACGTCGGCCTACCTTCTGGACGATTCGGGACGTGTTCGCCGCCCCCATGCCTATGGCCTTGCCCGCCACGCGCTGTTCAGCGGCAGTGAGACCACCGCTGATGTTGTTATAAATCATCGCCTTGTTACCGCGAGGACGCCAGGGCAACCGCTGTCCTTCGGCTTCAAATGGTGCCGCTTCGAGATATCGTCCCCACGATTTCTTCTCACCTGCGTCGTAGAAAACGATGCCACCACCGGGCCCCATGTCTCCCACCACGCACGCGCCACCTTGCGCACACGTCATGTCAGATGATGAACGCGGCTCGAATGGCGGGATGACCCCTGACCCCTTCGGGAAAGCTCTCATCGGCAACACGCGCATGCGCTGAGCACGGAACCCTGAACCTGCATGCATGTTGCTGCGGTTGAATTGTTTGTTCCCTGTGATCCCCTTCACCAGTCCGTTCTCGTCGGTGTATTGAGTGCCGTCTTGGAACAGTTGATAGAAGGCGTAACTCGGCGAACTCTCTGTCGAAGTCCAGTGTGGTGCGGCCTCATAGGGTGCCGTTCGTCGATACAAACGACGGAAGTTGTAGTACGCATCAAGCTCATCCTTGGATGGCAAGAACCAGTCATCGAATCCGTTGATGCGAAGCCGCGCGACCGCAGCTGCCGCGTATTCACCGTCTCCGTGCACCGCCACGATGCGCTCGGTGTTCTCTCGACCCATTCCCAGCAGGCGCGAACGAACACGTTGTCGGCGGGCTGAGATGGTGGTCGTGTCCTCGTACACCGAACGAGCGGGCTCCGGGCTCCACACCAATCCATTCAGGTTCGTGCCTACTGGTATTCCTCGCGGCACCTCCAGATATCGACCCCACCACTGCAACGAGCCGGCGTCATAGAAGACGATTCCGCCAGCAGGTCCGACATCTCCCACTTTGCAACTTCCGCCCTTGCTACAAGTAGCGGCACCGGCGTGCACTTCAGATGTGTTGGTCGCGAACATCATGGTCGCGGCGAACATGGTCGACAAGGCAACTGCCACACTCTTGCGAGATTTGAACCGATTATTCGATGCGAGATGAGGAAGTGGGGACACGCCCTCACGGTAATGATTCATCGTCTTCATGTCTTGTCACCCTTCACGATGTGCCTGCCACCATTGCCGCGCAGTAGATGCGATCTCGGCATTGGACATGTGCGGAAGATTCAAATTTCCAGTACCCACGATTCGATGCAACACATCGGGCTTTCTTTGGCTGCTGTGACGCATGAATCGCTCCACTGCATTTCCGCGACCCTTACCGTGCCCGACCAAGACCACCTCGCTTGCCGCTGCCAGCACATCGGCCACATAATCGAAGTACGGTCCCTCACTCACCTCGCTCGCATGTCCGCGTCGGGCCTGAGCCTGGCGAACATGTCGATGAGCGTGTTTTGGGTCATCCCGCACAATCGACACTGCCGGATCGCCACTGGCATCATGAACCAGCCAGATACGAACATCGTCGTGAGTGATCGCAGCAACTATTGCGCGTTCTTTTATAGGTTCAACAGTCGACGCATCAATCATGTCCTCAAGTTATGGACACGCATGTACCGGTGGTCATGTTGTGTCCATCTAAGTACCAACGTCGTTTCATTCACGCACACCGTTGCCAGCGAGAATCACTCGCCCTACCGTCGCGTTCAGCGAGACACACAACGTCTCCATCACCGAAAGGATTCGACATGACACTTACTCGCCGTTCACTCTTCGACCTCGACTGGCCGAACTGGATGACCCAATGGGCCCCATTCGAACGCTCGGATGCCTGGATGGACCTCCTCAACGAGGCGGCCATTCGCGTCGAGGAATACGAGTCCGACAAGAATTATGTGATCAGAGCCGAGTTGCCCGGAATCGATCCGGACAAGGACGTCGAGCTTTCCGTCTCAGGAGGCGTCTTGCGCCTCATGGTGCACCGACAGAAGGAAAGCAGGACCTCAGATGCGCGTCACTACCGTTCGGAGTTTCGGTATGGATCCTTTACACGCCTGGTCGCGCTCCCCGTCGGAGCGTCAGACGACGATGTCAAGGCCACATACGAAGATGGAATTCTTGAAGTACGAATTCCGATGAACGGCGCCCAAGCTCATGAGCGCCGCATCGCGATCAGCAAGCACTAAGCCCATTCACGGCGCATCTGAGGTACCACTTCTTCGAAGTATGCAGCAAGCAACTCTTGATCCCATGGTGGCCTGATGACGACATTGATGAGGTCGGCTCGGTTCTGTACGTACGGAGCAATCTGTTCCATCACGTCGCTGGGCCGGCCCATCAGTGAGCCACCGATGATGCGCTCTGCCCCAGGTCCCCATTGTGCGGTGAGTCGCTCACGCACGACCTTGGGATCATCCCAGCTCATGCTGAAAGTCAGATTGATACTTCTCTCGACGTCGCACGGATGACGATCGGCCTTCTCACACCATCCATCAAGAATCGAATTCAACTCGCCGAACTTGTCGGCCGTGATGTACGCAGCGTTCCAACCTTGGGCATATCTGCCTGCCATGCGAAGCGTCTTGTTCGGCCCCACACCGCCGATCCATAGTGGAAGTTTCCCCATCGCGGCAGGAAGCATGCTTGCTTCCTCGAGCGTGACGTACTCTCCCGAGAAACTCACCCGCTCTTCACCGCGCTTCCAGCGGTCAACGACCTCGATCTGTTCCTCCAGCATCCGAAAGCGCGCACCCTGGGAGGGGAAGTGAATGCCATATGCGCGCGCTTCACCGTCGTGCCAACCACTTCCAAGACCTGGTTCGAAACGACCGCCTGACAAGTGGTCGAGACTGACGAAGCCTTTCATCAGCACTCCGATGTTTCGATATGCGGAACAAAACACGAGGCAACCCAACCTCGCACGCTTCGTGTCCACCGCGAGCGCACCGAGTAGCGAGAATGCTTCGAAGTGTGGTTGCGTGCCTCCTTCCGGTGGCGCCTCGTACAAGTGGTCCCACAGGGAAATCCAGTCGGCCCCGGCACCGTCTGCGTAGGTCCATAGATCACGGAGTTGCTGGACCGTTGCCTTTTGCTGGCCGATGTGTATTCCGAACTTGACAGCCATGATTCCCCCTCAGGACGCTTCGGCGACATCGTAATTCGCTCCTGTTAGGCAATCGCCAGCCAGATGGGTCGGAAGTCAGGCCGCCGTGAGTTGCTCGCTACTCTCAATGCATGGCTTTCCCACCCGACATCGGCGTCATCGACCTCATGATTGGCTTGCCCAAGAAGAACGCGTCAGACCATTACAAGTTCATGGGCGACGCCCTCAAAGACGACGAGTCGAAAAACATGCGCATGCCTGCTCAATACATGTTCAAAGACGTGCCACAAGACGTCGGTGACGAGGCCGACCCGGTGAAGTTGCTCATTTCCGACATGGACCGTTGTGGAGTCGCCATGGGCATGCTCCATATGGGTTCACCCGAGTCAGAGCGTGCACTCAAGGAACACCCAGACCGCATCATCCCGTGCATGGAGATCGACCCGAACGACATCATGGGTTCGGTTCGCAAACTGCGAGAAGCCCATTCGAAATGGGGCATTAAGGCAGCGACCTCATTCCCGGCCGGTTACATGCCACAGGTACCGGTCAGCGACAGGCGCCATTATCCGTTGTATGCCGAGTGCATCAACCTCGACATTCCGATGATCATCAACGCAGGAGTACCAGGACCTCGGGTACCGATGGCCTGCCAGCACGTCGACCACTTTGACGAAGTGTGCTACGACTTTCCTGAACTTCGCATCGTCATGCGCCACGGCGCCGAACCATGGGAAGCAACTGCGGTGAAACTCATGTTGAAATGGCCAGGTTTGTACTACATGACATCGGCCTTCGCGCCGAAGTACTACCCAAAGGCCATCATTGACTACGCGAACACGCGAGGGTCTTCAAAGATCATGTACGCGGGCTACTACCCCATGGGTCTGTCGCTCGACCGAATCGCGGACGAAATGGGTTCAGTTCCTTTCAAGGCTGACACGTGGCCGAAGTTTCTGCGCAACAATGCGATCGACGTGTTCAAGCTCGACATTCCGAAGGTCTGAGCGACATGCCTCGCAGCGCCATTGACGAGACGATTGATTTCATAGCGATTCAGCGAGTTCATGCCTCATATGCCGACATCGTCACGCGCCGAGCATGGAGTGAATTACAAACAGTCATGTTGCCGACATGTTCGCTCAACCTCAGCCTCGGCGACCGTGAGTTCGCTGTGGAAGGTCCGACAGAAATCGGAGCATTCATCGGCGAACAACTGCAGCAATTCTCGTTCTTCGAGTTCATCATCCTGAATTCAGTGATTCACGTCGACGACGACGGTTCTCGCGCAGGGGCACGGATGTACATGCAGGAAGCGCGCCAGAATGTGTCTGATGGTCGTCGTACAGATGCATTCGGCGTCTATCACGATCGGCTCGAAAAGCATGACGGCAGATGGTGGCTGGCCAAGCGCCTCTACGGTTCGTATTCCCGAACTACTGCAGAACGACCCGAGAACGAACAGGTCGTCTTTCCACTACCCGAACACGACCTACGTTCACTGTGATCCAGGCCGTCAACGGCTCAAGAGTGCCACTGCTCGCTCGATCGGGCTGATGTCGACGTCGGCACCACTTCCGGCGCCATCGTTCTCGGCGTGACCGAACGGATTATCGACGTCCTTCACGAGGAGCAACAGGTACGAATATGCGACGCCAAGTGCGGCGGGCGCGATCCACGACATTGCCGTCGACGGGAACTCGACCACCACCAACAACGCCATCAAAATCACGACCAAGAACGTCATCAACACATAGCCAGATTGGATGAATGATGTTCCTCGAATGACGGCGATTCGGCCGAGAGTCGCTTTCAGCTCTCCGTGCACCAACAACAATCGACTGAGGTAGTGAGACCCGACACCGTCTCGCTCGAGGTCGATGATCATCTGCGAAATGTCCGCGTCGGCACGACGCAAATCCTCGTCAGTCGATTTCCCGATGAACCAGCCCAGAACAACTTGAGCGTTTCCATGGACCCGAGCACGCACACGCGACGATTCTTTGTCCTTGACGGCGAGCCCCGCTTCGGCGAGACCTGCGAGTCCACTCAGCGCATTGCCGACGACAGCTGGCAATTTTTCTGCTTCCTTGTAGTCGGCGATGACACCAGCGAGCATGAAACCGATGATGAGTGTTGCCCCGGTGATGACCGCGCCGACCTCACCGAAAGTGATGATGTCCTTCACATCGAAGACATCCTGTACGACATATCTAGCGATGAGTACCAGTACCGCCACCGGAACGGATCCTCGAAAGAGGCGCCAACGTGCACTTGTCATCACACTTCTCCTGCTGAACTTGAACCGATAATGATGTGTCCGACGCTTGATTCGAATACGCCGTCGAGCCGATGGTAATCGTGGGAGACCACCCAAAGTGACACATCATTCTTCCACTTGTGTGGCGAATCTCGTGTCACCAGAAGATCTGCCACCGAGGCCATGCGCCCTCCCAGCGACCTCAGTCGAGGGTGATTGAGTTCGCTTCGGTCTTTCGTCTTGCGCCGAGGACA
Source organism: Ilumatobacteraceae bacterium (assembly GCA_036752105.1). GTDB lineage: Bacteria > Actinomycetota > Acidimicrobiia > Acidimicrobiales > Ilumatobacteraceae > UBA2093. Next base: position 8,904 of record DAIOTI010000042.1, read on the forward strand.
CACGAGAGTGTGACGGCAATCTTCACCTGCACACCTTGTTTAAGACGCAATTTCGACCGAAGTGCTGATGCCGTGACCACCGTGTTGACGACTCCGTCTTTGTCGCGCGATGCCTGCAACACACTCACCGACTTCGTGCCGCTCTTGGCCGAAAGACCGCAAGTGCCCCAACAACTGCAGATACAGAATGTCAATGGTGCGGGGACTTCACTAGTCGCCACCCAAGGAGGGCCACGACGGGGGTTGGTTCCACCTGCGCCTCTGTAAAGCTCGGCATCTTGTAGAGTTGGAAAGATGTTTCCGCTGAACATTGCGAGAAACATGTCAAGTTTGATTCTCGGGGGGTTGGTGTGCTTCTCCGCTGCCTCAATCACCTCGGCATCTTCTAACGAACTGAAGCCTTCCAAACCTGAGATTTACAGCATTGCGGCGGCAAAAAGTCTTAGAACCGGAAGAGTAGATGTAACTGTTGTATTCGCCAAGGCAGTCACACATCCGAAATCACCATTGATTCTGACTGAAGTCAAGGTGGGCAATTCTGTGTGCAGAGCCCCAAAGTCGGTCACCCGATGCACAGTCAAGAATGTGTTGGCGGGCAGGAAGTTGAACGTGTCGGCCCGTGCACAGAACCGCAACGGATTTGGTGCCAGCAGTGCGGGTATTCCGTTTACTCCAAAAGCTGGAATCAAATGGACGCGAAAAGTTCCTGAGTCGGTGGCAACCACTCCAGTGACTACTAGCCCGGTCGTTGCTAGCCCAGTTGTCACCAGTCCAGTCGTTACAAGCCCCGTGGTTGCTAGCCCAGTTGTCACAAGTCCAGTCGTTACAAGCCCTGATGTGCCGGTGCCATCACCACAATGTGTGGTCGTTCCATCAAACACCGGCAATTTGTCAACTGATTTTGTGATGACAGTGAACACCTGTTACTCGATCGA
>DAIOTI010000043.1:0-9798 GCA_036752105.1 Ilumatobacteraceae bacterium
GCGTGACGAGCCCCGGCGCCCCCACTCCGAGTGCAGAAACCTGACAGTCGAGTCGCGATTCAATATCAGTGACCATCTCTGTCAGAAGCGCAGCGAGTCCGTTCGCCGGTGGAGTCGAACGTCGCAACTCATCCACAATCACGTCGCCACGCATGGCAATTGCCAGACATTTCGTTCCACCGACGTCGACACCGACGACGACATCATCGTTTCCGCTGACAGCGGTAGCAGCGGTCATGGCTTCCGACTACTAGGAGGCCGATGATTCGGCGCGGACCTTCATCTCCTTGACCGTGTTCAGGATGCGAACTTCAGCACGGCGCTTCACGAACCCCGGCAACGGAATGATCAGCTCGATGTCGATCTCATAAAACACCTGAGTGCCACCCTCGACTTCCACGAAGGAGTACGCACCGTCAATCGAGCGCATGATGTCGCCCTCAATGAGATGCCAAGCCAGGCGCGCTGGTGCGTCGCTGTAGTCGTATGACAAGGTGTAATGAGTACTGCGACCAAGCGCCGATGCACGGAATTCGACTTGCGACGCTCGACCTTGGTCGTCGCGCGAGAGAATCTTTGCTTCTTTGACGTCCTTGGCCCACTCTGGGTATCGCTCAAAGTCCAGCGCAATTGCATAGCAACGCTCGAGGGGAGCTGCAATCAGGGTGGTCAATGCGGCGCGGTCACTCATGGTCTTCATCTTGCCACTTGGACACTTCCGTCGATGCGACATCGGCGCGAGCATCGAAGTGGCCGTGCCTCGAGCCCCACAATCCGTTCAGTCCAAGGCCCAACATCGGCACGAGAATGCCGAATGCAAGGGTGCTTCCGGGCTTTCCGTCAGTCTCTGGTCGGGCCAGTGCAGTTGCGAGAGCCACCGCACTCTGGAGAGCAAAGCAGGTGTTCATCTGTCGTTTGGTCTGCTTGTCTGCGACATCTCCGAGAAGAAAGAAAAGTGCAGCCACACCGATGACATCACGACGACTGCGTTGAACCGCAGCCCAGTAACCAAGAAGAAAGGCGATGATGCCGATACTGAAGCACGTCAACGACACGACCACTGCGAGGGTGCGAAATGGCTGCTCGAAAATGACCGCTGACAAAGTTGCAGCCACCACGAACGATGCAGTGAGCAGTGCGTTCCACCCGGGTATCGACGTTGGCTTCATGAACACTTCATCATGGCAGCGCACCGAGCGCACGTCCGAGTTGCGCCGCCAGAACATCGTAACTGAACACCGATTCTGCGCGCCGGCGAGCTGCAGTGCCCATTGACAGCCGAGTGGCCTCGTCATCGAGCAATGTGGTCAGTGCTGCAACGAGTGCATCGACATCATTGGGGTCGTCGATGACAAGGCCCGTCTCACCGTGTTCCACTGCTTCTGCTGCACCACCGCTGCGCCCCGCAATCTGGGCGACACCACACGCAGCTGCCTCCAAGAACACGATGCCGAAACCCTCTTGCTCGAGCCCCGCCCAACGGTTGCGACACATCATCGTGAAGATGTCAGCGCACCCGTAGAGACGGGGCAGATCATCGTGAGGAACGCGACCAAGAAACACCACCGGGGCGCCAAGTTCTCGAGCAAGAGCTTTGAGACGCGATTCGTCTCGACCGGTACTTGCTATGACCACAACCAAGTTCTCCCGGTCGCGCGCCAACCGGGCAGATGCGCGAATGACCGTATCGAATCCCTTTCGTGGCACCAATCGACTCACACCGAGTACAACTTCTGCATCGCCGGGCAAACCGAAGTGGCGTCGAGCGGCGAGTCGCGCATCAGATGTGAGCGGAGCAAATCGAGTGCAGTCGACACCGGGCGGCACGACAGTGATCGGAAGTTCACGACCAGCTGCGTGAACCGCTTCGGCCGCAGGGTATCCACCAGCTGCGACGATGCGATCCGCACGGCGAAGCACATTGCCGAGCAACTGCTTCGACAACGGAAGTCGGCCGGGCACAGTCACCTCTGCACCATGCAGCACGACTGCATATGGCAACGTGAGCGATGGACCTATTAACCCGAGTGGTATGGCGGGGTCGATGACGACAAGTTCAGCTCCCACTTCTTTAGCAAGCGTGTTCACCCTGTTCACCATCCATGGGTGCGGCAATAGCACCGGCTCGCGAGTGCGCTCGATGCGAAATGGTTGAGCAACATCGAATTCTGCGGTGCCTGCGTACGGGCTGGTCAGAACAGCGAACGATTCCGGGGGAAGCCGACGCCACCACTCCCAGAGCAGCGACTGGATACCACCTATCTTCGGCGGGAAGTCGTTGGTGACGAGCAAGTGCTTCATAGGTCGTCCCGACAGGTTGGCAGATGAGCGAACTCGGCACGAACCATGTCGTCGACATCTGCTTCAACGCCGCTCAGCAGATGTGTGAGACCGAGCCGGGCGCAGGCCCACACTGCGTGTGCACGAAGTACAGGTTCTGTCGACAACAAGGAAGCTTCGAGGACCCTTCGTACTTCGGCATCGTCGGCATCGCCGATGTTGCCGAGGATGATGAGCGCATTGCGACGCAACCACAGTGGATTGCGCTCGTGGATGTACCAAGGATCACATGCTTCAAGAAGTTCCTCGTCGGTCGCAGCGAGCATCCACACCACATCGATGTGACGACGATGGCGTGATGTGATGTCGACTGGAACCTCACCGGCCACCGATGAACGTTGTGTCGGCGGACAGGTGCTCTGGCATTCGTCGCATCCATAGATGCGATCCGCCAAGGCCACTCGGTGGTCGCGAGGGAACACACCGGGCTTCTGCAACAGCCAGGACAAACAACGATTGGCGTCGATGACACCCGGCGCGACAATGGCATCAGTCGGGCACGACGACAGGCATCGCGCGCACGGGCCACATCCGTCGTCGAGCGGAGTTCCATTGGGAAGCTCCGCCGTGGTGACGATGCACCCGAGCACGAAATAACTTCCGGCGCCAGGCAACAAGATGTTCGCGTTCTTGCCGAACCATCCTAGACCGGATCGCCACGCCACTTCTCTGTCTACGACCGAGTTGTCGTCGGCGAAGACGACGGCACGATGGCCGTCGGATTTCAATCGTTTCTTGACGATCTCTAATGACTTCTTCAACTCTGCATTGTGGTCATGCCAGACATAACGCGCGACACGTGCCGGGTACCTGGGCAGACCATCGCCATGATTAACCTCGCGCACGTCGTAACTGCGTGCTGCAACGATGATCGACTTGGCGCCGTCAACGGACATCGTTGGAGTGGTGCTTCGGACTGGATTACGGAACGTGAACTGCATGCCATTGACGAGCCCGCGCCCGACCCGATCTTCGATGTGCTCTCGAGCTCGTATCAGCGGTTCGGCAGAAGTGACAGCGACGGAATGAAGGCCGCTCGCAAGTGCGAGCGCACGAAGTTCTTCCCAATAAGCGTCAGCCGGTGGCACGATGCCGAAGCGTAGGCACCAAACCTGCCTTTGCGAGCAGTCGCACAGCTTTCTGTTCTTCAAAGTCGAGAACCACGGCACCATCGTGGCGCGTGTCGACGAGGCAATTCATCATGCAGTCATCACAGGCCGAGGTGGCGACCATGACACATGTGTCGCAGCTGATGATGAGTGGTTCACGGGTGATGTCCATGCCCACACTGTGACAACTGGGTGTCACACAGAAACGATGTGCGCCCCCAGCGTGTCGATGTCCAACACCTTCACGTGACCGTCTTCTGGCAGGGTCGCACTGAGACGGTCAGCGTCCGCCGGGTCGCACAACATCGCGACGGTCGGACCCGAACCAGACAGCCACCCACACCACGCACCTGCGGCAAGACCTGCGTCTAATGCAGCCTTCGATGCCGGTGCATGCGCGAACCGGAGATCTTGGTGCAGTCGGTCCTGAGTAGCAGTGCGAAGCGCCGCCCTATCTCCCGACGCAAAGGCGGCCACGAGCAACGCCGTACGACCGATATTGAACACTGCGTCAGTCAGAGAGATCGTCTGTGGAAGCGTCGACCGCGACTCGTTGGTGCTGGTGGTGAACGAGGGCACCCACATCACCACGGACGGATGCAAGGGGCTGGGAATACGAGCGACGACGCCACCTGATGTGGCGATGATTCCACCCATCGCTGATGCAGCCACATTGTCAGCATGGCCCTCCAACTCGGTTCCGATGTCGACGGCAGTCGTCAACATCGCCTCGTCGATGGTGCCCGACTCCTGTGAGAGTGCAGCGAGTATGCCGCCGACTCGAACAGCCCCACTGAAGCCCATCCCCCGCCCCATCGGAATCGCGTGTCGTACCCATACTTCTCCGGTTCCTCCGGCGCGAAGAAACGCGACATGAGCCGGATGACGGGACGTACACACTTCTGCATCTCGTGGCTGGTCGACTGACCCCACCACTCCGACATCTGCATACGACGTGACCGCCATACCAAGAGCATCGAAACCTGGGCCGAGGTTCGCTGAAGTGGCAGGTACGCGAATCATGACGGTCAGCGTGTCACATTCGCTGCCGCTGCAGCGCTCTCTTTGACAAAAGTCTCGAGCACCTGCGATGCACGACCGCTGTCGATTGCATCTCGCGCCAACTGCACGCCAGTGACGACGTCACTGGACTTGCCGGCCACCATCAAGGCTGCAGCAGCATTCAACAACACCACGTCACGCACAGCACCATGCTCACCTGAAAGAAGTGCACGTACGACGCCTGCGTTGAACGCCGCATCGCCTCCGCGAAGATCTTCCAAGGACGCGCGATTCAACCCGACATCTACTGCGTCGATCGTGAGCGTCGTCACTGAATTTTCGTGCAGCGCGACGATTCGATTCACTCCCGAGAGGGACAACTCGTCTAGACCCCCGTCACCGTGCACCAACCACGCATCTGTCACTCCACGAGAAGCAAGTGCAGACGCCATAACCTCCATCATTTTCACATCAGCGACTCCGACGAGCATGCGCGTGATCGGCGCCGGATTTGCAAGCGGACCGAGAAGGTTGAAAACGGTGGGCACACCTAGTTCACGTCGCGTCGGACCGACGTGGCGGAACGCAGGATGAAACGCAGGCGCCAGACAAAAAGCGATGCCTGCGCGCTCAAGACATTGTGCGACGCCTTCAGGTGTCAGCTCGATCGTCACGCCGAGTTCCTCCAGCACGTCTGCCGTGCCGCATTGTGACGACGATGCCCTGTTCCCGTGCTTGCACACGGGGACTCCGCAAGCGGACACCACGATCGACGTCATCGTCGAGATGTTCACCGAGTTGCTCTTGTCGCCACCAGTACCGACGATGTCCATCGCAGTAGACGACAGTCCAGCACTCAGCTCGACGCGGCGGCTCGCATCGCGTACTGCACGCAGCATTGCTGCGAGCTCGACCGCCGACTCTCGCTTTGCTCGCAAAGCAACAAGAAAAGCTGCGATGTGTGTCGTGCTCGTGTCGCCGGACAACAACTCACGGGTCGCTGCGAACGCAGTGGCATCGTCGAGATCGTGCGACTGCAAGAGGTGGCCGACGATGACCGGCCAGCCAGGAAATGTGGCGTCTGATGTGCGGGCGAAAGTTTCTACGCCACCAAGTATCTACGCCGAACGACGGCGTTGACGAATAATTCTGCGTCGCTCCCGCTCGGTCGCGCCACCCCAGACTCCGTCGCGCTCACGCATGGCAAGCGCGTATTCGAGGCAAGCGACACGAACATCACATTCGTCGCAGATCTCCTTTGCCACGTCGGCCTGTTCGTCATCATCTGGAAAAAAGATGGACGGGTCGAGACCATGACAGGCCCCTCTCATACGCCATGTGATATCCGCTAGTGACACCGCTACTCCCCCGTCGATGCCAGAGTCCTCCTGCCTCATACGAAGTACGAGGACCCCTCTCGCCGAGATAGTAGGTGTCATCGGTCACATGATGCAATCTGCGCCTGTTCCGACCTCCAAGCCATTGCCCCTCACCAGAATGCCGGAAAATGGGGTGTCCGGCGACACGGACTGGGCTTTGCCGCTCAGGCCCGCAGGTCGCCGAGCAACTCGTCCTTCGTCGCAGGAAGCAACTCAGTGACCTCGAGGTAGTTCGGGAGATCGATCAGCACTTGCACGTCGCCGTTGGCGAAAACGTCGACCTGCTCTGGGCTGAAATCAAAGGTGAGGTAGTGGACGGCCGCAGTGACGTCATCGCGAGTGAGTCCGGCTTCATGTTGTGCGTCGAGACGGCCACGAACTGTGTCGCCGTTTGCGAGCTTGATGAACACACTGCGTTCGATGCCTGCCAACTTCGGCAACCATTCGCGAACCATGTCGTCGGAGGTGAGCTCGATGAACATGGTCGCACACAGTTGACCTGCTTCAGGCACCATCGGGTTGTAGGCCTGCAGTTCCTCGAGGACGCCCTCGTCCGTCACGATTTTCTCGACACGAATCATTTCTTGAATCTGAAGTCGCATCGTGTCGCGATTCTCGAACATCAATGTGACCAGAGTTCCGAGCGAAATGCGACGACGCGCCTTGACGTCGAGCATTCGAGCACGGAAATCTGCTCGCTCTCGTTCGTACTCACGAACATCTTTGATGTCTGCGAGTGTCAACTTTCGTGATGCGGTGGGGGTTGCCGTTGTCACGTGGGTCTCCTTCATTCTCTTGTTCTCTGGGTGAGATCTCTAGGCGTGGGTCTTGTCAGTCTTCGGGGATGCCGTAAGCGCGGGCAACCATCTGCAATGGATGAAGCGGCTTCGAGCCGGTTTGCTCGGTGATGGCCGTGTTTGCGAGATGGCAATCACCCGTGACGACGTCGCCGTTTGCTGCAGTGATTTGTTCCGCGAGTTTCTTGGCGATCGGAATTGCAAATTCTTCGTTCTCAGCCTTGAGACCCCACATGCCGTCGATGCCAGAGCACTGGTCGACAAGTTTGATCTTCGCTCCGGTCAACTTCATGAGGTCGCGACTCTTGAGACCGATGTTCTGCGCACGCAAGTGACACGGTGTGTGATACGTGACGGTCTCAGGCACCGGTCCGGTGAACGTGGTGTCGAGCTCTGTTCCCTCGGCCTTGTGCAAGTTGATGAGGTATTCACTCGAGTCATACGTGTTCTTCGCCACCAGCTCGGCGTCTGGTCCACCGACATAGTCGAGGTAATCCTTCTTCAGCACGTAGCCGCACGTCGGCTGCGGAACGACGATGTCTTTGCCTTCGCGCACTGCATCGGCGAGCACCTTCACCTGCTTCGTGGCAACCTTCGTGAACTGATCGAGGTCTCCACTGTGAAGATATGGCGCACCGCAACAGCCGGCACCATCGACCAACGAGCACTCGACGCCATTTCGCTCGTACACGCGAACGAGGTCTTTGCCGATGCCGGGCTCTTGATACTCGACGAGACACGTCGGGAAAACCGCCACCGAACCTTGTTTTTTCGTGGTCGTCGACGTGACGCGCTTCTTGAACCATGTTGAGAAACGCATCTTGGCAAATGGCGGCAAGAGTCGCACCGACGACACGCCGGCTGTGGCGGCGACCACTTTGCGGATCATGCCACCGGGTTTGGCGCCGAGTACGGCGTTTGCGATCGGTGCGGCGGCCGTCGACACCTTTCCGAGCGCGTCGGTATGACCCATGAATTCAGTCGTCGCACGCTTTCGCAGCGACACCTGTCCGTTGGCGCGGCGCATGGCGTCGGCACGCAGCATGAGTCGGGGAAAATCCAGAGCCCACTCGTGGAGCTCAGGAATGTACGGGCACTTGATGTAACAGAGTTTGCATTGAAAGCACTCGTCGACGACTTGATCCTGCTGCTCAGGCGTCAACCGACCGGCATCTTGATCTTCATGTTGGTCGACGTATGAGAACAGCGTGGGAAACGACGTGCAGTACTTGAAGCACAGGCGACAACCGTGACACAGGTCGTACACCCGAGTGAGTTCCTCGCGGACGTCAGCCTCATCGAGATACTTCGGATGTTTCGGGTCATAAGTAATGGTCATTGCTCGTCGTTTCGCATCGGTGGAATCGTCTTTGAAAAATGTGAGTGAGTGTCGGGACTCGGGTGGTCGCTGGTTGAACACCAGGCGACCACCCGGTCAATCGACACGAGTCGCGACAGGCGCGACAGGTCCGGATCAGAGGGAGTTCAAACCCTCTTGGAAACGACCTGCGTGGCTCTTCTCGGCGCGTGCCAAGGTCTCGAACCAGTCGGCAATTTCAGCGAAACCTTCGTCGCGTGCGGTCTTGGCAAAGCCGGGGTACATCTGGGTGTACTCATAGGTTTCGCCGGCGATCGACGCCTTGAAGTTGAGCTCGGTCTCGCCGATGGGCTCTCCGCTTGCAGGGTCACCGACTTCTGCCAGATACTCGAGGTGACCGTGCGCGTGGCCGGTCTCGCCTTCAGCAACTGAACGGAAGAGTGCAGCTGCGTCGGGGTAACCCTCGACGTCTGCCTTTTGTGCGAACCAGAGGTAGCGGCGGTTTGCCTGGCTCTCGCCTGCAAACGCCTCCAACAGGTTCTCATGGGTCTTGGTGCCTTTGAGGCCGGCCATGATGTGTCCTTTCGTTAAGGGGTTTTTGTTGTGTTCCCCACACTCATGAACACGCGGCACAAGTGCCGCGGTACACGATGTGGGAATGCTCGACGGAAAATCCGTCAAGTCCTGTGAGCCGTGGTGCGTCCTCGACGTACACGTCGTGGATTGCACCACATGAGTCGCACACCGCATGGTGGTGGTGGGCGACATTTGGATCGAAGTGTGATGCACCAGAGCCGAAGTCGATGGACGTCAGCTCCCCCATGTCAGTGAGATCTGTCAGCGTCTGATACACGGTGCGCAATGAGATGCCTGGCATGTGAGCACTAGCTGAAGTGAACAGCGACTCGGCGGTCGGGTGCGTCGAATTCTCGTGCAAGAGGCGGAAAAGTAACTGGCGCTGGGGCGTGACTTTGAGACCTGCGTTACGGAAGGCGACCGTGAGTTGCTCTGGACTGCGCACGGAAAAGACAATATTCGCACTCATTGCTAATTTGCAACTCTTGCGGACAGATTTAGTGATGAATCCTTCGGTACCCGCCAGAGGCTGTCTGGAGGCCGCTACCTAACATGAAGGGGTGTTCACGCCCGGTGCCCCTGCCCCCGGGTCTTGGGACCGTGAGGCAGCCCTCCGCAACTTGAAGGACACCACTTTCGACGTCCTGGTGGTTGGTGGAGGCATCACCGGTGCAGGTGTGGCTCTCGACGCCACAAGTCGTGGGTATGTGACCGCGCTCGTCGAACGCGACGACTTCGCGTCTGGCACGTCGTCGAAGTCGTCCAAGTTGGTACACGGTGGATTGCGCTACCTGCAACAAGGTGACGTTCGGTTGGTGTACGAAGCCTTGCATGAACGCAAACGTTTGCGTCGTAATGCGCCACACCTTGTGCGCGTGCTTCCATTCATGATTCCGATCCTCACAAAAGACGGACTTATCTCAAAGAAGATCGCGCGCGCACTCGGATCTGCGTTGTGGATGTACGACATCACTGGCGGTTGGCGCATCGGACGTCTACACCGTCGACTCTCGGGAACGAAAGCGCAAGCTCACTTACCCACGATGCGCAAAGACCGCCTTGCATCTGCGTACCTCTACTTCGATGCGGAGGCTGACGATGCACGGCTCACAGTCGCCGTCGTTCGCTCTGCGGTGGACCGCGGTGCAGTGGCAGCCACTCGAATCGAAGTGACAGCAGTCGAACGACGTAATGACTCGCACGTCGTGACACTGCGAGACGGACTCACCGGTTTGTCATTCACGACACGTGCACGATGCGTCGTGAATGCCACTGGC
>DAIOTI010000044.1:0-9629 GCA_036752105.1 Ilumatobacteraceae bacterium
GATCGATGCCGTGCTGAACGCCCGAGCCGAAGATCGCCGTGCAATCATTGAAGAAGCTGCCGGCGTTCTCAAGTACCGCAAGCGCAAAGAGCGTGCAGAGCGGCGACTCGAGAGCACCGAAGCGAATCTCTTGCGAGTTCAAGATCTCATTCGAGAAGTTCGACGGCAATTGCGACCGCTCGAGCGACAAGCAGAAGCGGCGCGACGACACGGCGAGATCGTCGCTGAGCTGCGCGCACTGAAGCTGTTCCTGGCCGGACGTGAACTGGCTTCGCTACGTACGCGGCTCGAGACATTGGCCCGCGAGAAGGTGACTGGCGAAGACTCCGAACGCTCGCTTCGAGCGCAACTGGCAGAGCTCGACACGGTCGTCATGACAGCTGAGGCCGAGTTGTCCGCCCGCGGCGACAGCGGTGTCAGTGACGAGTTGGTGAAAGTGGAGCAGCTGCGCGAGAGAGCACGAGGCCTCGCCGCAGTCATTGCTGAGCGCCAGCGTTCAATGGAGCGCGACAGAGGAGCCATGATGGCTGAAGACGTCGTCGCCTCGCTCGAGGCGGATGCTGCGCGTTTCAAATCAGAGTTGGCCGATGTCGAAGCAGGGCTCACTATCGCTCTTGCCGAAAGCGAAGAGTTGGCGAAGGAAGAGAACGCCTTTGCAGCGGAGCGCGGACAGACAGAGGCTTTGCTCGAGGGAGGCCCGGCGACGACCTCGGCCTCTGCGGCGGCCGCTGAAGTGCGTGGAGAGTTGCGCACACTCCGCAACACCGTGGAGCTTGGCGCTGGCGAGGTGCAACGACTTCAGACACGTATCGATCAGATCGAAGAACAAGACGCTCGATTCGTTTCCGAGATTGACCGACTTCAATCAGAACTCACTGAGGTCGAAAACGCATTGTTCGATGCAAAGACGCGATTGACGACGGCCGAATCACGTCGTGCCGATGCCGAAGTGGCGGTCGACGAAGCGCAACGCCTTCGCGCAGAGGCCGAGACCGTGTGGTCGCGATGGAACGCACGCCTTGAAGCGCTCCAGGCTGCGATGTCCACATCGCGCGCACGAATGGGAGCCGAGCATCTCGCATCGGTCGAAGGTGTCGTCGGGGCGCTGATCGACCTCGTCACGATTGACGACGGGTTCGATGCCGCAATCAAGGCAGCACTTGGCGAGGCGCTTTCTGCAGTCGTCGTGAACGATGCGAATATCGGGCGACGCGCACTGACCGAGTTACGAAGCGCCGGCCGTGTCGGAGCAATTCTTGCGCTCGACCACGTTCCCTCGACCGGTGTCGGGATTCCCTCCGGATCACACTCTCTGCGCTCGCGCGTACACACGGTTTCGGCTGCTCCGCGCGGCCTCGACGGACTTCTCGACTCGCTTCTTGCCCGAGTGGGTTATGTCGAGACACTCGATGAAGCCATCACCGTGGCGATGACTCAGCCTGCCGCGATTGTGGTTACGCGAGGTGGCGACAGGCTGACCTCAAATGGTTGGCGCATCGGTGCCGCCGACGAACTCGGAGCAAAAGAGGCCGTCGATGAAGCAGCTGCGTCGACGGCGCGCGCATCTGAAGAACTCGACCGTCGTAGTCGTGCGCTCGATGTTGCACGAAACGAGTTGTTGGCTGCGCGTTCTGCGGTCGCCGAAGCAACTACCTCTGTGCAACGTTGTGATGGTTCGGTCGATGCAGCATCTGATGCCCTGACGAAGGCCGTGAACGACAGACGTGCATTGGCGACCGAGCGACACATTTCTGGCGATGCGTTGAACGACACGCGTAGTCGAATGCTTCAACACCTCGAGCGAGTCGCTGAACTCGAAGCGATTCTTCCCGGACTCGAAGAATCTGAGGCCGCAGAACTTGCTGCTGCTCAGGCATACGGCGAGACACGCGCCTCAATCGATGCGCGGTCGACACACCTCGGCCTCCGTCGCAAGGACCTCGATGTGCGAATTGCCGGCTTGCGAGAGCGTGAGCAGTTCTTGCGTGAACGAAGCGACGATCTAGAACGTCGACTCGATGCAGGCGACACGGCTCGAGACGAAGCAGGTGAGAGGCGTCGAAACGTCGAACGCTCGCTCACTGCGATAGTGCGACTTGCGCAACTTGTCGAAACTCATCGCAACGTCACGGAAGCACGCCTTGCTGAATTGCACGAAGTCCGTCGTCGGCAAAGTGATGAAGTTCGTCAATTGGCACAAAAGCTCGATGAGGCACGACGTACTCGACACGCCGTGGAACGAGAACTTGAAGCGCGGCGAGAACAAAGTCGCCGAGTGGAAGTTGAAGAGACCGAAGTGCGGATTCGCCTTGAAGGTGCGGTCGAGACACTGCGTCGCGAACTTGAGGTCGAACCGGCGGTAGCTGAGTCAGCGCCACTTCCGGAGATTGCCGATGGTTCAAGCCCGACCGATCGTGCCCGAATGCTCGAGCGTGACTTGCGTCTGATGGGTCCGATCAACCCACTCGCTCTTGAAGAGTTCACCGAGCTGCAAAAGCGTCACGAGTTCCTCGAAGAGCAGCTCACCGACGTTCGCAACACTCGTCGCGAGCTCATGCAGATCATCAAGGCCATCGATGAAGAAATTCAGACAGTTTTTGCGTCGGCATTCGCTGATGTCAGCAAGAACTTCACCGAGCTGTTCGGAATGCTGTTCCCGGGTGGTAAGGGTCGACTCATTCTGACTTCACCGCACGACCTACTGAACACCGGAATTGAAGTCGAAGCGGCGCCACCTGGCAAGAACATCAAGAAACTCTCGTTGCTCTCTGGTGGTGAACGCTCGCTCACGGCACTTGCGTACCTGTTCGCCGTGTTCCGCAGTCGTCCGTCTCCGTTCTATGTCATGGACGAAGTCGAAGCTGCGCTGGACGACGTGAACCTGCACCGATTCCTTGGCCTCGTGGCTGAATTCCGCCGCACTGCCCAGCTGATCATCGTGAGCCATCAGAAGCGCACGATGGAGGCGGCTGACGTGCTCTTCGGAGTCAGCATGCAGCCAGGCGGCTCGTCGAAAGTTCTCGTGGAACACGCGCCTAGCTCCTTAGCCTGACAGCGACATGATCACCGACCAGACGCCCGTCATCCTTCTCGTTCTCATCGCCGTCGGCGTGGTGTTCGGTGGTGGAGTCATTGTTCTCTCGCGGCGTCGTTCCCACGTGTCTCAGTCGGAGGCTCCGGCTGACTCGCTGGCGACTTCGCATTCGCTCAACGTCGCGACGAGTCCACCGGAACCTCCGGCAGAGACGCTCAACGTCGCAGCTACGTCACCGGAGCCTCCGACAATCGACGCGCCGACGATCGGCGGGCGCATGGGCCGGTCGCGCTCTCTGTTCGCCACGACATTCGCCAAAATTCGCGGACGTGACGCCATCACTCAAGACACCTGGGACGAACTTGAAGAGACCTTGTTGCGCGCTGATGTCGGAGTCAAGGTTGCAGATTCGCTCTTGTCGTCCTTGCGCAACTCGGTGAAGGACAAGACCATCACGACACCTGCAGAGTTGATGGAGGCGCTTCGCTTGTCGATGAAATCTCAACTATCGGTGGCATCACGAGAGTTGACACTCGACTCGTCAGTGAAGCCGAATGTGTGGCTGTTCGTGGGCGTGAATGGTGTGGGGAAGACCACAACCATCGGCAAAGTCGGTGCAGCTCGCGTCTCCGAAGGAATGTCGGTGCTCATGGCTGCAGGCGACACCTTCCGTGCAGCAGCAGCCGAACAACTCGAATCATGGGCAGATCGTGCTGGTGCTGCATTCGTACGCGGAGGCGAAGGAGCCGACCCCGCATCAGTCATCTTCGATGGAATTCAGAGTGCTGAATCACGTGGAGCTGATTTGGTGTTGGCAGACACCGCGGGACGACTGCAGAACAAGACGAATCTCATGGATGAGTTGCGCAAAGTGCGCCGAGTGGCGGACAAGGCAGCAGGCGGAGTGACCGAAGTGCTGTTGGTGATCGATGCGACCACTGGCCAGAACGGATTGTCCCAAGCGCGTGAGTTTGCCGATGCCACGCAAGTCACTGGCGTCGTACTGACGAAGCTCGACGGCAGCGCGAAGGGCGGAATCGTCTTTGCCATCGAGACCGAGTTGGGAATTCCAGTGAAGTTGGTGGGCGTGGGCGAAACCCAAGCCGATCTCATCGCCTTCGACGGCGATGCATTTGTTGACGCCTTGTTCGACTGACGGGCAAGCGCTCGCACCATGGGGCATACTTTCGGCATGAAATCCCGCTTGTTTGGTGTTCTCATGGCCAGCACCGTCCTTGTGTCGTGCGGGGGAGAGGATCTCGCGGTCATCAATCTGTCGGGTGCGGCGAACACCAGTGAGAGCTCGAAGATGGCGACCCAGGACGCCATCCTTCCCGGAGTGGGAGGCGGGTGGAGCATGTACGGGCCGTCTGCATTCGCGTACGAAGCAGGTGTCTCCGAGTGGCCCGAACTGGGCGGCTCACAACCGTCGTGGCGCTTGAAGAAACACAAAGCCACGGATGCCGACTTGATTCGCATCGCCGACGTTTTCGATGTGAGTGGTGACATCTCCTCTTTCAGCTATGACAAGAACTCGCGATTCATCGGCGCCGAGGATTATTCGAAACCGACTGTCACCACCTACTTCGACGGAATCTCGTCATCGTGGAACTACAGCGCCAGTATTGACATAGCAATGAGCTCACGCAGCGAGCCCAGTTCAGGATCATCAGATTCGTCGACTGCTTCCACTCCAGTCGAGCCACCGAAGCCTCCAAAAAACGTTCCGACAAAGGGCCAAGCGACGACTTTGTCTGAGAAATACATGTCGAGCCTCGGTGTCGACACCACAGCGCTGAAAGTCGACGTCTACGCCGACGACTGGGGAGCATCGGTCACGTACAACGAGTTGATCGATGGGGTTCCAGGTCTTCGCTACTGGCTTTTCACCTATGGAGGCGAACAGCAATTGCAGTACGCGAGTGGTCCGTTGAGCGACGTGGTGAGGGGACCGAGTTATCCGACAGTGTCGGTGGGTGAAGCGTTCAAGCGGCTTTCTGATGAACGGTTCGGTGTGTATCCGGCCGAGTACATGAGAGCGAACTCGGCAGCGATGCCGAAGAGTTCGACGTCGACGGACATGGCAGCCAGTGAACCCTCGGCTGCTTCGTCACAGCCGGTCGAGCCAGAAGTCATGACATTCACACTCACTGGCGCGCGTCGCTCGGTGACGGGCATCTACATGGAGAAGTACGGCAACATCATGATGCCGGCGTATACGTTCACTAACGACGAAGGTGACATCGTTCGAGTCATCGCAGTGGCAGACAAGTACCTGTCGTTTGCTCCGGTGGCGGTCCCTGAACCGTTACCCACTGATTCAACACCGCCTGTGACCGAGCCGGTTCCGCAAGATTCGGCCCCGGGGGCTGCAGAGCCGATCGCAATTTCGCAGAGTGATGCCGACACGCTCGTCGGATTGTCTCTGGAAGAAGCAACAAAGGTTGCCGGTTCTCGTGGTTGGACATTTCGTGTCGCATCCGTGGACGGCAAAGAGAACATGTTGACGGCGGACTATTCGTATTCGCGCGTGAATGTTTCTGTCGTGGATGGCGTAGTCACAGCTGTCACCATCGGATAGTCCCGGCACTGCACCGATAACCTGACACCGTGTTTGAATCGCTGAGTGACCGCCTCCAAGGGGTGGTCAAGAAACTTCGCGGCAAGGGCCGCCTCACCGAGGCCGATGTCGATGAGATGCTCGGCGAAATCCGCACGGCGCTGCTCGAAGCTGACGTCAACGTGTCGGTCGTGCGCACCGTGGTGCAGAGCATCCGCGAGCAGGCGATCGGTGCCACAGTTTCTGAAGCACTCGACCCCAGTCAGCAAATTGTCAAGATCGTCAATCAGGAACTCGTTTCGCTTCTTGGTGGCGAAACGCTGAAAATCACGTATGCAAGCCAGCCCCCGACAGTGGTGCTCATGGCTGGTTTGCAAGGCTCCGGAAAGACCACGAGCGCAGCAAAATTGGCGCGCTGGTTCAAGTCGCAGGGTCGTCAACCATTGCTCGTCGGAGCCGACCTGCAGCGACCAGCAGCGGTCGAACAGTTGCGCACGCTCGGCGCTCAAGTCGGTGTGCCGGTGTTCAGCGAGCCCGGTGACCCGGTGTCCACCGCAGCGCGTGGTTTGGCTGAAGCCAAGCGACTCGGGAAAGACGTGCTCATCGTCGACACTGCAGGTCGTCTGGCAATCGACGAAGAGATGATGTTGCAGGTCGCTGACATCTCACGTGCAGTTGAACCGAAGTACACGTTCCTTGTCGTCGACGCGATGACCGGTCAGGACGCGGTCACTGTCGCTGAAGCGTTTCATGCGACGCTCGAAATCGACGGAGTCATTCTCTCGAAACTCGACGGCGATGCACGCGGCGGTGCAGCACTGTCGGTGAAACAAGTCATCGGTCGGCCAATCGCATTC
The DNA here is from genome assembly GCA_036752105.1 of Ilumatobacteraceae bacterium. Lineage (GTDB taxonomy): Bacteria > Actinomycetota > Acidimicrobiia > Acidimicrobiales > Ilumatobacteraceae > UBA2093. Next base: position 6,452 of record DAIOTI010000044.1, read on the forward strand.
GCAGCCACGGGTGAGCGCATCGATGCATTCGAACAGTTTCATCCGGACCGAATGGCGAGCCGCATCCTCGGCATGGGTGATGTGCTCACACTCATCGAGCAGGCAGAGCAGGCATTCGAGAAAGACAAAGCCGAAGAAGCTGCCACTCGATTGCTCGAAGGACAGTTCACGCTCGACGACTTCCTCGAACAATTGCAGCAAGTGAAGAAGATGGGTCCGCTCTCGGGCATCATGGGAATGTTGCCCGGTGTACCGAAAGAGTTGAAGAACGCTCAGGTCGGCGAAGATCAAATCAAGGTCACCGAGGCGATCATTCGCTCGATGACCCCGCACGAACGTGCTCATCCTGAAGTCATCAACGGAAGCCGACGCACGCGCATCGCGAAGGGAAGCGGCACCGAGGTTGCCGACGTGAATCGTCTCGTGAAGCAGTTCTCTGAGATGCAGAAGATGATGAAGCGCATGGGCGCACTCATGCCTGGTGGCGGAAAAGTTGGTGGCAAGGGGAAAGCTGGCAAGAACAAGGTCGGTAAGCGCCAGGCCATGCGCCAGATGCAAGACATGCTCGGTGGCGGTCAGTTTCCTGGTCTCGGCGGCCCCGGAGGTGCCCCCGGAATGTTCCCCGGCGGCCCCGGCGAGGGCGGATTTCCGTTCAAGTGATCACATCCCGTCGTTGGGGACTTCGGTGACTCACCGATAACCTCACAGGGTCTCGACTTGGGTTCGACATTCCAAGTCACCGATAGGAGTCTGTCTTCATGTCCGTCAAGTTGCGTCTCACACGAGTGGGCAAGACCAAGCAGCCGCAGTACCGCGTCATCGCCGCTGATTCACGTCGCGCCCGCGACGGCCGTTTCATCGAAATTCTCGGCCAGTACAACCCACGTTCCGAGCCTTCCACGTTGAACATCGACAACGCCAAGGCAGTGAAGTGGCTACAGCAGGGTGCACAACCCACCGAGCGCGTTCGCAAATTGCTGGAAATCAGCGGTGCGTGGGCCGAGTTCACAGCGTCGAAGAAGTAGTCGACGTGGCTGATAGCAACACCATTCCGGCGCCAGTCGCCACCGCAGTTCTCACACACGTCGTGCGCAGCATCGTCGACGACCCAGACGCAGTTCGTGTCGAAACTGCCGATGTCGACGACGACAAAGTCATGCTTGAAGTACGTGTCGGACCCGGCGACCTTGGTCGCGTCATCGGACGTCGTGGCCGCACAGCCATGAGCATCCGCACAGTCGTTCGCGCAGCAGCAGCAAACGACGGCGTCGATGTCGACGTCGATTTCGTCGACGAGTGACCCGACTGCTCGAGGTCGGCCGTATCGGCAAACCTCACGGCGTTCGGGGAGCGCTACACATCACCTTCTCAAGCGATCGTCTTGAGCGTCGCACGCCCGGGGCCACCTTTGTCGCACGAACTTCCGCTGGTGATCGAGAGCTCGTCGTGGAAACCTCGCGACCTGCATCTGACCGATGGGTCGTCACCTTCGTGGGCGTGACCTCTCGTGAGCAGGCTGAACTGTTGGTGAATGCACCCCTCTTGGCCGAGCCCATCGAAGATCCCGACGCACTCTGGGTGCACGACCTGATTGGTGCTCGCATCGTGGATGTGGGCGGTCTCGACATCGGTACCTGCACGGCAGTGGTGGAGAACCCCGCACATGCATTGTTGGAAACCGACGGTGGCGATCTCATTCCGGTGCCGTTTGTCGTGTCGCAGTCAGATGGCGTCATCGTCGTGTCGCTACCACCAGGGCTGCTCGGCTCTGACGACGCTGAGTAGCGTTCTGACCATGCGTATCGACGTGTTCTCGGTGTTTCCGTCGATCGTCGATGATTTCTGCTCGGCGAGTTTGCTCGGTAAGGCCCGTGAGTCAGGAATGGTCAACCTGTCGTGTCATGACCTCCGTGCCTACACGCATGATGTGCATCGCACCGTCGATGACGCTCCGTTCGGTGGCGGAGCCGGAATGCTCATGCGACCCGAGCCGATCTTCGAAGCGATCGAAACGGTGAAGCCCGAGCGGCCGTTGCTGCTACTCGGGCCAGGAGGCTCACCATTCAGCCAACGCACCGCAGAACATTTGGCTGGTCTGTCTGGTTTCAGTTTGTTGTGCGGTCGCTATGAAGGGGTCGACCACCGTGTTCGTGAATATCTGGTCGATGGTGAGATTTCCGTCGGCGACGTGGTGCTCGCCGGAGGTGAAGTTGCGGCATGTCTCGTCATCGAAGCGGTCACACGTTTGTTGCCCGGTGTCATGGGTAATGCGGTGTCGCCGGTGACGGAGAGCTTCGGTCAGCACGGACTACTCGAGGAACCCCAATACACGCGTCCCGCTGAGTTCCGTGGATGGGAAGTGCCCGAGGTTCTCCGTGGCGGAGACCACGCCAAGGTGGACCGCTGGCGGCGGGCCCAGGCGCTCAGACGCACAGTGGCTCAACGCCCTGACCTCATCGAGGCCCGGGGAGGGCTGACAGAGGATGAGAGACGCCTGTTGGAAGGCACCGAGTCCGTCTCGTATCCTTCTCCTTTCCCGTCGTAGACGGGCACACACCAGCTGACGACCCCCAGCCCTATCAAGGACGACTCATGAAGACCACCGACATCGTCGACAACCAGTACAAGCGTGAAGACGTTCCGGCCCTTCGTCCCGGTGACGAGGTCAAGGTTCACGTGCGCGTCGTCGAAAGCGGCAAAGAGCGCATCCAGGTTTTCCAGGGAAACATCATCTCGATCAGCGGCTCTGGCATCGCCGAGACATACACCGTGCGCAAGCTCAGCTACGGCGTCGGCGTCGAGCGAACCTTCCCGGTACACAGCCCGTCAGTTGCCAAGATCGAACTCATGCATCGTGGCGATGTTCGTCGCGCCAAGCTGTACTACCTGCGCGATCGTGCGGGTAAGTCCGCCAAGGTGCGAGAGAAGCGCGAGTCGTAGTCGGTGAACACCGACGACCTCGAGAATTTCGAGGCTGAGCGAGAACTTCAACTCGCCCAGGAATATCAAGATGTCGTGTCCATGTTCCGCTTCGCGGTGGAAACGGAGCGACGCTTTTATCTCGCCAACGCGGTCTCGGTGAATGTCACCGGCGATTCAGCGCGGCCTCTCATCGAGGTGGAAATGACTGACGCATGGGTATGGGACATGTACCGGAAGAGCCGATTCGTGCCGAAGG
>DAIOTI010000045.1:0-9557 GCA_036752105.1 Ilumatobacteraceae bacterium
CCTTCGTGCTGTCCATTCTCTCCATTGCACCTTTGTCTCGCATCGTGCGCGCACAAACCCTCAGCATCAGTCAAAGAGAATTCGTGCTAGCTGCTCGAAGCCTTGGTGCGCGCAATGGGCGGGTTCTCGTGCGCGAGATTCTCCCTAACCTTGTGCCGGCGATGGTGTCCGTCATCTTCACCGGTGTCGCCGTGCTGTTGATTGCCGAGGGTGGTCTTGCCTTCTTGGGGTACTCGATCGAGTTACCGACTCCGACATGGGGTCGTCTCATCGCTGAGAATCGCAACTTCATTCGTGAGGCGTGGTGGGGAACGATCATGCCGTGCGTGATGCTCTTTGCGACGGTTCTCTCGTTCAATGTGCTGGGAGATCGCATCGCTCGCCGCTTTGACATCAGAGAGGCCGCGCTGTGAGCGACTTCCTCGAAGTCAACGACGTGTTCACGCATTTCGAGACGCCTCGCGGACGAGTGCGTGCTGTCGATGGTGTGAGCTTCACCCTCGAACGCGGCAAGACATTGGGAATCGTCGGTGAGAGCGGGTCTGGCAAGACGATTCTGTCGCGCACAATCATGGGCCTCCTCCCGACGAGGGGAACTGTTCGTGGCGGAACTGTCCGCTACAAGGGCGAAGAAATCCAAGGTCGAACACCGTCGGAGATGCGTGACATCTGGGGCAAACAGATGGCAATGATCTTCCAAGATCCGATGTCCTCCCTGAATCCGCTGATGAAGATCGGTATGCAGATTGCCGAGCCGCTCATCCACAACCTCGACATGCCGAAAGACCAAGCGCTGGCGACTGCCAAACGTCTGCTGGACGATGTGCGAATTCCAGAGTCTGACAAGAGGCTCAATCAGTACCCGCATGAGTTGTCAGGAGGCATGCGTCAACGCGTGATGATCGCGATCGCTCTTGCTTGCGGACCGAACTTGTTACTTGCCGACGAACCGACCACTGCTCTGGACGTCACTGTTCAGGCGCAGATTCTCGACTTGTTGCGGGAACAACGCCAAGACCGCAACATGTCGATGATCCTCGTCACCCATGATCTCGGCGTTGTCGCTGGGCACACCGACGAAATTGCCGTGATGTACGGAGGAAAGATCGTGGAGAAAGCTCCTACTGGAGCGCTCTTCTCGAACATGCAGATGCCGTACACAGCGGCTCTGCTCGAGAGTATTCCGAAGATGGATCTGCCGAGTCACACCCGCTTGACCACGATTCCTGGTCGACCACCCGACTTAGTGTCGCCTCCTGCAGGTTGTCGATTTGCGCCACGCTGCCCTGCCGCGCAAGATCGTTGTCACTCTGAAGAACCGCCTTTGACACCAGCTGGCTCTCCTGACCATGTGTATGCGTGCTGGTATCCGGTGGGATCGCCTGTGTACCGAGATGCCATCGAACGTCGAACAAAGGAAAAGATCTGATGGCCGGCACCGGAAAAGCCCATCTACGCGACGGTGAAGCGCTCCTGCGCGTCGAAGATTTGGTCGTCGAGTTTCCCGTCGGACGTACCGGACTCAAAGTGAACGCCGTGTCGGGCATCAGCTTCGATGTGATGCGGGGTGAGACGCTCGGCATCGTCGGTGAGAGTGGATGCGGCAAGAGCACGACCGGTCGCGCAATCATGCAACTTCCCTCCCCGAATTCTGGGTCAGTCGTCTTCAACGGGCAAGACCTCACACAGCTGTCTGGTTCAGACATGCGAGAGGCACGAACCAAGATTCAAATGATCTTCCAAGACCCGATCTCGAGTCTCAACCCACGGCGCAAAGTCCGCGACATCGTCAAGGAGCCGCTCGACATCTGGAAAAGGGGCACGACTGCCGAACAAGACACGCGGGTCGACCGTGTTCTCGAAGACGTCGGCATCGACCCCCAGCGCGCAGCCGAGAGCCAACCTCACCAGTTCAGCGGCGGCCAATGTCAACGAATCTCCATCGCGCGTTCGCTGGTGCTCGACCCGTCTCTTATCATCTGCGACGAGCCCGTCTCAGCGCTTGACGTGAGCGTTCAGGCTCAAGTTCTCAATTTGCTCGAAGACCTGAAGGCGACGTACGGGCTCACTCTCATCTTCATTGCCCACGACCTCGCCGTCGTGAAGAACATCAGCGACAGAGTCGCGGTCATGTACTTGGGCAAGTTGTGCGAAGTGGCTACGTCTGATGACTTGTACCGACGACCCGCGCACCACTACACACGGGTCTTGCTCGACAGCATTCCTGTTCCAGACCCCACTCGTGCTGTCACTCATGGTCGCATCGAGGGAGAACCGCCGTCGCCGGTTCTTCCACCCGCAGGTTGCCGTTTCCACACCAGGTGTCCCGCCGCGACAGATCGCTGTCGTACTGAAGAGCCCCAGATGCGGGATGTGGGAGACAACCATTTTGTTGCATGCCACCACCCAGCGTGGGGTGGCGATACTCCAGTGTCAGTGTCCCGCTGACGATTGTCGAGTGCGGGCGCGCATCGACGTCTCCATCTTCTCGCGCACCTCTGTCGAGTACGACGCCATCACCTGTTGTCGGTTTTCCAGGTCGATTGCCGCCTGCATCCCTGGGATCTCAAGTGCCGTCCACATGGCTTCCTTTGTCAGTCCGACACCGACCGCTGTGTTCGCGATGATCTCATCGGCTTTCTTGTACGTCGCATCGAGAAGTGCATCATCTGGAAAAACATCGACGACCAAGCCGATTCTCGATGCTTCCGCGGCATCGAAGTTGCGGCCTGTGAGCATCAGTTCTTGAGCGCGTGCCGCGCCGACGAGTCTGGGCAACAGCCAGCTGGTACCGATGTCGCAAGCGGACAATCCGATTCGTATGAATGCCGCACTGAACGAGGCAGACGCGGCTGCGAGACGCACATCTGAGCCGAGAACGAGTGCAAACCCTCCCCCCGCTGCGGCACCGTTCACGGCTGCGATCACCGGTTGTGGGATAGACCGCAGATGAGGGATGAGAGAAGCGATGTGTTTCTGTGTCGCAAAAGAGCGCTCCATCTGACCTGCACCATGTGATCCCGGAGCATCGCCATATCCGCCGAGATCGAGACCTGCACAGAAGCCGCGACCGGCGCCGGTCAACACCACCACACGAACGTCACGGTCCACTGCCACCTGATCCAACACCTCGTGCAATCCCTGGACCAACTCGGCGGTCATGGCATTCAATCGCGATGGACGATTCATCGTGATCTGAAGGACCCCCTCACGCGGTCGAGAGAGCATTAGCGGAGACGGATCGGATGTTTCGGATGCAGCCATGTCAACATCGTGTCACGCCAGCCCTCTCTGTTCACACCCCCGATGTACCGTGGACACAGTGCAGTATCCAAACGTGTCGAGTTTGACTGTTCTTCGCAATGGTCGACGAGATCCCACCACCGTCATTGGTCAAGACCACGTCTGCCGTGCCACACACACGCCCGAAGGACTCGGAACCATTCACGTCAGGCGACTCGACGACACTGTCGAGATCGACGTATCCGGACCCGGTGGTGACTGGCTGCTGCGCAATGCACACTTTCTGCTTGGCGACCACGACAAGCCACCGCATCTCGAGAGTCGCCATGAGGCAATCCGTGACGCCCAACGCCGGCACCGCGACGTCAAGGTCGTACGTAGTGGAACGGCGTATCACGAATTGATACCAGCCGTTCTCGGACAGCGAGTGACCACAGCGGAGGCTGCACGACAGTGGCGCCAACTGTGCATGGCATACGGCACAAAACTCACGGCACACGGCAAGGAGTTATGGAGCCCGCCAGATCCGCAGATTCTCGCTCACCTGCCTTACCACGAACTTCACCAGTTCGGCATTGAAAGGCGCCGGGCGGAATCGCTGCGCGTGGTGGCTCGTCACTTCATGTACATCTCAACACTCCACGACGCCGAGTGCGCTCCCAGTGAGGCAACTAGTCGACTCACTGCACTGCCAGGTGTGGGTCATTGGACTGCGGCTGTCGCCGGATTCGTCGCTTTCGGAGACGCTGACGCAGTCGCAGTCGGTGATTTCCATCTGAAGAACATGGTGACGTATGCGTTGACAGGTCGACACCGCGGTACCGATGCAGACATGCTTGAGTTGCTGGAGCCTTATCGACCTCAACGTGGGCGCGTCATCCGATGGCTGTCTCTCGACGGATGGAGTGCCCCAAAGCATGGCCCTCGCAGGCGTAATCTGTCTATCGCCCGCTTCTAGGGCGTCTATGCCTCTTCTCGCCTCTCTTCATCTCCGCGATGACGTGGCAACACGTGACCCTCTGTGGGCCCGCGCACTTCGACGCGGCATTTTTGCCTATCTGCTCACGCGGGTCTTCGTACTGCTCGGCGGCGGAATCGCCATCACTTCATGGGCGGTACAAGAAAAGGAAAAAGGTCGGCAACCAGAGACAGGGATTTCGAACATTGCGAAGTACCTCGATATGTGGGATGGGCACTGGTACTTGGACGTCGTCCGCATGGGTTACCCACGAGACATCCAAGACAACGTCACCTACTTCGTCTCAGATGCCCGAGCAGCATTCTTTCCGCTCTATCCACGCATCGTGCACTACATCGACAAGGTGCTCCCTGGAGGTCCAGTTCCTACAGCCCTACTCGTCAATTTTGTGCTTGGTGCAATTTTCATCTACCTGGCTGGCCGCATAGCACTCAGGCTCTTTGATGCGAAGGTGGCCGAGAAGGCAATGATCGTTCTGTGCCTGTTTCCCGGCAGCTTCGTTCTGTCATTTGCTTATTCAGAGGCGACACTTCTCGTCCTGGCTTGCCTTTGCCTCATAGCTCTGAGCGAACGTGCGTGGCTATGGGCAGGAGTCTTTGCGGGCCTGGGAGGTCTTGCGCGCCCGAATGGACTTGCTCTTGCTGTCGCATGTGGAGTCGCTTCGATACTTGCCATTCGTGAGAGACGAGAATGGTCTTCTCTTATCGCACCTTTGCTCGCACCTACCGGATTCATCGGCTTCATGTTGTTCCTCCGACACCACACCGGCGAGCCATGGGCGTGGTTCAGAGTGCAGAACGAAGCTTGGGACGAAGGCACGAGTTTCGGTCTGACCGCCATTCAACGAGTCGCCGACTTCTTCGTTCATCCAGTGTCATCGCCGACCAGCATGATGACAGTCTTTTCACTGGTTCTCATGGGCATCATGATCTGGGCCGCCAAGAGGCACCGCCTACCTGCGCATCATGTTGCCTACAGCGTCGTTGTCCTTGCGTTGATGCTCATACCCGAGACGGTAACCGCACGGCCGCGTTTCCTCTTCACCGCATTTCCGCTTTTGCTGTCCTGCGGAGCACTGATGCGCGACGAGGACGGCGACCGCTGGCTTGTCATCGTGGCCATCTTCTCTGCCGGTCTCGTATGTGTGTCAGGTCTGTATGGGGTCTACGGAATCATCCCGTGACAAGCGGCGAGTGCTGTTCCTCGCTCTCGTCGCCGCTCTCCCGACATTCGCGCTGCGTGCCGGAGAGCTAAACGCCGACACCAAGCTCTACTTGTCGACAACCCCAGGACGTCTTCTCGCTAATGCAGCACATGCCTGGGACTCAAGTCAGTTTCTCGGATACGTGCCGCACCAGGCTGTCGGGTACCTCTGGCCGATGGGTCCGTTCTTCTGGCTCGGAGACCTCGTGGGCGCCCCCGACTGGCTCATGCAGAGGCTCTGGCTCTCCCTCATATTCACTGCCGCCGGCACCGGTGCGTACTTCTTTCTTCGACACCTCGGACTTCGTGTCGACGGCGCGACAGCTGGTGCGTTGTGTTTCCAAGTCACACCATATGTGCTGAGTTACCAATCGCGAACATCGGTCATGTTGCTGCCATGGGCGGCGGTGGGCTGGCTTGCGCTGGTCAGCTCACGTGGTGCTCGGACACGTTCGTGGTTGCACCCCTCACTCATCGCGTTACTTGTGTTCACTGTCGGCGGCATCAATGCCACCGCGTTGATCATGGTTGCACCCGTGGTTCTCATCGTGGCTCTACACCAGAAGACCCAGACGCAACGTACGGCAGTGTTTTCGTTTCTCTGGCGTTCGGCATTACTCAGTGCACTGTGCTCTGCATGGTGGATCTCCATGCTCGCGATCCAGGCGCGTTACGGGGCAGACGTATTGTCTTTCTCAGAAACCCTTGAAGCTGTCTCGTCGACATCCACAAGCTTCGAAGTGATCCGCGGCATGGGCTACTGGCTGAACTATGTGGTTTCCGGTCCGCACTACGGAACCTCGGCTGCAATAAGTCTCCTTTCGTCGCCGCTGGCTCTCATGGCTAGCACCGTCATTCCAGCAGCAGCCATTGCCTGGCTCGCGCTGTCGCGTCACCGTTATGTACCCCTTGCAAGCACCCTCGTGATCGTGGGGCTGGTGACTTCGACTGGTGCATACGGCATGTCGTCCTCTTCGTTTCTCATGCGCATGTTGTCTTCGAACTCTGAATCAAGCTTCGCGCTCGCATTAAGAAGCAGCACTCGAGCGATACCGGTCTTGTTGCTGGGTGTAGCCGTTGCATGGGCCGGCCTCTCCGAAATGATTCTCGACTTTCTCCGCCGAACAACTTCACGGTCTGCCAGGGGCCACTTCGGGTTGCTCGCACCTGCATCGACCATTGCGATTCTCTTTCTCTCGCTTCCATCTCTTCGTTCCACTGGCGTCACTGACTCATCTCTTTCGCGCCCACCGAATGCTCCGGTGTCCTGGGAACAGACGGCCGCAATTCTGGACTCGTCCATTTCGTCCACTTCACGTGTTCTTCAAACTCCCGGTCAAGAGTTCGGTGCCTACGATTGGGGGTTCACAGTCGATCCCGCGTGGCCAACCGTGTCACAACGGCCCCTTGCGACTCGCGACCTATTACCGCTAGGCGGAGTGCAAGCAATGGACCAGCTGTATGCACTTGACGACGCCGTGCAGGAAGGCACCACCAACGACGGCGGAATACGTAACACTGCCCGTCGGCTAGGTGCTGGTGTCATTCTCCTCCCAAGCGATCTTGACGAGGGACGTTTCCAAACGACACCGCAAGAAGTCGCGCTTCGCGAGAACAACTTGTCTCCAGACATCACAGTGCCCGCCTCCGATGGCGCCCATGTGTTGCTACTTGATCGCGACACAGAAGTTTCAACGTTGATGTTCGACATGACCCAAGTGTCTGGTTCAGGCGAAGGCCTTGTGTCTGCTGATTCCTATGATCTGCTCAAGGGACGACTCGTTGAGTACACAGCCGACCAGAGCGTCTCGCGCATTGCGTCGGCCGCATCTGAGAACATCCCACTCGTCGTGACAGACTCGAACCGCATCCGTGCGCGGCACTGGCGTACGAGTTACGACACTGTCGGATACAGCGAAGACGGCACATCTGAGTCTCGGCTCTTGGAAGACGACTACGCCGATCGGCGACTCAATCTCTTCCCTACTGGTACCGACAGCAGTTCTCTGAGTGAATACACCATCGTGCGCCAGGAGGGCGTGGTAACCGCAAAGGCTTCGTCCTACGGCACACCTCTTCTCTACTGGCCAGAGAATCGCCCTGCGGCAGCGATCGACGGCGATCTCACGAGTGCGTGGACGACCGCAGCGTTCGCTAACCCGACGGGAGAAACCCTGACGTTGGCCTCGAAGACGCCGTTCACCGATGTTCGGTTGATCCAACCGATTTCGTCAAGCGTCAACCGGTGGATCACTCAAGTGTCGTATTCAACAGACGGTGAGAGTTTCTCCACTTTCGAGCTGAACGCTTCATCACGTCGGCCCACAGGCCAGGTCCTTCAACTCGAGACCCCAGCCACGCAGCTCACACTCCGCATCGAACTCGTGGATTGGACCACCGATGGACCACAGGAAGGTCTCGATGGTGTGGGGTTTGCGGAAGTACAGCTCGGCTTTCCTGCCACTCGTGAGATAACCGAACTTCCCTCGCGCGCCCTCTCGGCCTCGTCGGGTTCACGTCCTGTCGCATATCAATTCAATCGTTCAAGGGCACGCACCACCTCGTCGTGGAGAAGGGACCCAGAAGTATCACTCTCGCGACTCTTTCTCGTACCAGACACAACGGCTCTTCAAGGCGAGGTGCGTGGCTCGCTCGCGCTTGATGCCGAGGAACGCGTGACTGCACCGTGGCTCGAAGTGACCACTTATGCGACGGGCCGCTTCACACGAGACTTCTCAACAGCGGGCTGGAACGCCACCGATGGCAAAGATGAGACGTCGTGGATTTCACCTGGTGGCATCACCCGTGGTGCCCAACTCAGCTTCATCAGCACGTCGGCATCACCTGGCAGCATCACCCAACCGATGACCGATGGGTTCTCGCAGATACGCAAAGCCGTTCTGTCGGACGGTCGTCATTCCGAAGTGGTCCCATTCGATCGCGACACAGGCATCGGTCGATTTTCGTCTCGCACTCTTGACCCAGGCCGTTGGACACTCACTATCACCGATGTCGATACCGAATACTCCACAGACAATCGCACCTACCTTCCAATCGCCCGACCGGTCGCCATATCTGAAATACGGGCCAACGGCGTCGCTACCGTTTCGCCGCAACTTCCGACCAGCCCGAGAACGCTGTCGGTGTTTCTCAATAACAAAGAGATACGACTCACACCCAGATGGTTTGGAAGCGTGAACCGGCCTCGTTACTCGGCCATGTTCCCGACCACCGATGTCGACGGGGGGAATGCAACTTTTCGAACTTCTTCACTGATGTCGACGGGCATCGGAGTCGACGAAGTCGTTCTGAAGAACGAGGCTTGGAATCGGCAAGAAGTGGCTGCTTCTGATGCGACCGGGCTCTCGATGAGCGGTGGGCCCACCACACACACAATTACTTTTCCCGGCTGCACTCGTGATTGCTGGTTCATCTTCGGAGAAAGCCACAACCCTGGCTGGTCAGCACGTCTCGACGGCGTCGACCTCGGTTCCCCTCGCCAAGTGAACGGAGGCTTCAACGGTTGGCAACTGCCAGCAGGAACGCGGGCAGGCACCATCTCTCTCCAATTCCGACCTCAGCGTTGGCTCACTGCGGGTCTGCTCGTCACCGCCGTTACCGTGCTCGCACTGATCCTTGTCATCATTCGAGCCATTCGTCGTCGCTCGATTCGACATGAGGTCACAGTTGACCTGCCACGCGACCGGCATGTCTCACGATCGTCATCTGGTTTCGCGCATCGTCTCTTTTTCATCATCGGTGGCGCCGTCATCGTCGCACTCGTCTCACAACCGGTGTACTTTCTCCCGGCACTTACTTTGCTCGTAGTGGCCACATGGCAACGTCACGCGCAATTGTCTCGCTCGCTCTCTGCTCTCTGGGTACTTGTCAGCCTCATCGCATCACTCGGCCAGATTCTCATCGCTGACCCTCCCATTCGCTTTGATTGGCCGCACGAGACCGGCTTTGTCCACTGGCATCTCCTGGCGTCAATCGCGCTCATCGCAATCATCGCCAATTCGCCTTCTTCGACACGGCCGAAGTCAGGCCGTCGAGCCTGAGCCACAACTAGCCTCGTCCAGGTGAGGACACTGCCCAAGCGGGCGAACAGCCATGGCGCACGCAATCTCCC
>DAIOTI010000046.1:0-2924 GCA_036752105.1 Ilumatobacteraceae bacterium
GTCGTGTCTGAGGCACTGGCCATCCTGAACGGCGAAGCAGAGCCTCGAGTCGTCACCTTTGGTTACTCCGACGACGAAGCATTCGCTGTCGGTCTCACCTGTGGTGGCATCATCCATCTCTTCATCCAACCCCTCGAGTGGTGAACGCACCATGAGCGTGTACGCAAGTCTTGCCGCGAACATTCGCCGCAACATCCCGGTGGCGTTGGCAACTGTCATCGAAGGCCCGCACCGTGGCGCAAACATGATCGTGCGCCCCGATTCTGATACGACCAAACCCTTCGTCACGGAAGGAACGCTCGGACACCTCGAACTTGACCGTGTCGTGGCACGCGACGCTGTCGGGGAATTGGAGGCGGGTCGCAACGGTGTCCGTCATTACGGTCCGGAAGGACAGTCGACGCCCGAAGATCTCGTCGACACTGCGACGGTGAAAGTGTTCATCGAGAGTTTCTCACCACCACCGCGCATGTGGATCTTCGGCGCTGTCGACTTCACCGCCGCACTAGCGCGAGTTGCAAAGGTGCTCGGCTACCACGTCACGGTGTGCGATGCACGTGAGATATTCGCGACACGACGTCGCTTCCCCATGGCAGACGACGTCATCGTCACGTGGCCGACACCGATGTTCACCGAACACGGGGCTCGACTCGGACCACGTGATGCTGTGTGCATCCTCACCCATGACCCGAAATTCGATGTGCCTGCCATCGTCGGTGCACTGAACACGTCGGTCGGATACATCGGCGTCATGGGAAGTCGCAAGACACATGCAAAACGTCTCGAGCGCCTCGCCGAGGCCGGAATCACCGATACAACCGACCTTGAGCGTTTGATGTCACCGATCGGTCTCGATCTTGGCTCGCGCACTCCCGAGGAAACGGCCATCAGCATCTGCGCCGAGATCATCGCTCGACGCACGGGGCGGGTCGCACAAAGTCTTCGCACGACTAGCGGCCCTATTCACTGACGTCGGCTGCTTTTTCTCTCGCCTTCTGCTCCGCCATCGCTTCCCAGTCCCACACGCGCCACTCCTCCAGCTTCGTGGGGTCTGCCCACGACATGGTCGGCAACAGATTGGTGGACATCACACGTAGACGAACCTTCTCGCCGCCATATGGTGCTTCGAGCGTCAGCAAATCTGTGCCGAGATACATGCGAACGTGCACCCGCCGTCCGACGATGTCACCAGCTTTTGCTTCTTCTTGCTCGATCTGGTTGCGTCTGTCGAGTTGTGACTTCGAGTATCGCGGCATCTTGATTCCTGCTGCTCGCCATGCGTACCACAACAAACCTGAACAATCGATCGCGTTACCAGGGCTCTCAGATCCATGTCGATACTTCACGCCGAGTTGCGTGAGAGCCGTCATGAGTGCCACTTGATGACGGCGTGTCGTCTTCGACCATGCACCTTCGAGCTTCACAGCAGACACTCCGGTGCGCTTCTCGATTGCATCAGCAACCATCGTTCGCATCACCGAGTACGCACCCGAGGTCTCGCCATCGGTTCGCATGAGTGGCGTCAATGCCCGAGCAGCCAATGCAGCAATGGGGTCAGAGGTGCGTGGTGAGGGTTTGAAACCCTGAGGTCGCTCTTTTGCCTTGGGCATTTCGACAGAAACTGAGTCGCCAGCCACCACGGGGGAAGCCACAGCCGACAGCGTCAACACGAGTGCAAGAGCCGTCGCGCATGTCGCCTTCAGCGAACTGAGCCCGCTTTGCTCGACGCATCGCCGCTTTCTCCCCACATCAGGCAGGCTATTAGACATGGCTTCCACTCCGAGACCCCGTCTCCTGATCGCCGTGCTCGCGGCCGGAGAAGGACGGCGGTTCGCTGGAGAGAGCCACAAACTCCTCGCCACACTTCGTGGGGAAAGAATTGTTCGTCACGCTCTCACAGCGGCAGTCGAAGCCGACATCGGACCCGTCGTCGTCATCACTGGAGCTGTCGACATCACCGACCTGCCACCTGGTGTTCACGTCGTCCACAACGAACAATGGCATAGCGGTCAACGGTCGTCTGTGCTCGCGGCACTTGCCGAAGGCGAACGTCGCGATGTCGATGCCATCGTCATCGGACTTGCCGATCAACCGTTCATCGGAAGCGACGCTTGGCGTCGTGTCGGGTCGTCAGATGCACCTCTTGCTATGGCCGAGTTTGACGGCCAGCCATCTCCTCCGGTGCGATTCGCACGTGAGTTATGGCACACCTTCGAAGAGTTAGCCGGCGATCCAGACGAGGGTCTGAGAAGTCTCGTGCGCCTTCACCCTGAATTGGTACGACGGATAGCCTGCGAAGGCTCCCCCGCAGACATCGACACCATGGAGGATCTCTCCCAATGGACCTGAATCACCAATTCGAAGTACCCGTGCCAGTCGAAGAGGCATGGAAAATCCTCACCGATGTCGAACGGATTGCCCCGTGCCTGCCAGGTGCTGAATTGCAAGAAGTCGAAGGCGACACATATCGCGGAGTCGTGAAGGTGAAAGTCGGACCCATCCAGGCTCAATTCAAGGGTCAAGCAAGTTTTGTCGAACGTGACGACACCGCACACAAGGCAGTGTTGAAGGGCGAAGGTCGCGACACTGGCGGCAAGGGAAACGCATCTGCGGTGATCACGGCACAACTCTCAGCTCTGTCGCCGACGAACACTGAGTGCAAAGTGCACACCGACTTGTCCATCACCGGCAAGGTCGCGCAATTCGGACGTGGCGCCATGGCAGACATCTCCGAGAAGATCCTCGCGCAGTTCGTCGTCAATCTGAATGAACTGATCGCAACGCAACCATCAAGCTCGACCGCCCCTGCCGAAGTAGCAGCACCCACCACTGCGCCAGTTTCAGCCGAAGGTGTGCGCAAGATCGAAGGCCCCGAGGCAAAGCCGATCGACTTGCTCGACGCTGCTGGTGCGCCAATTCTGAAG
>DAIOTI010000046.1:2934-9423 GCA_036752105.1 Ilumatobacteraceae bacterium
ATTCTGAAGCGTGCACTGCCGGTCGTGGTCGTCGTCGCAGCTGTCGTCATCTGGCTGATTGCTCGATAGGCGACGATGTCGCGTCCGGCCTTGGGCACCGTGCCGACGCCTGACGAACGCATCACTGTCGAGCGGCTACTTGGTCGTCGACCACAAGGTGAATATCGCATCGTCGTGCGTTCACGAAACGGCGACCCTGTCGTGCTGCGAAATGCCCCGTTGCTCGACGACGGCACGCCGATGCCCACCCTGTATTGGCTCATCGGACCAGATGAAATCAAAGAAGTCGGGGCGATCGAAGCAGAAGGGGGCGTGAACCGTGTCGAGGAACTCATCGGTCTCGAAATCATCGACCGAGTGCACCGTGAGTATGAGCGCATCCGCGATATCGACATTCCCGAACACCACACCGGACCGCGGCCAAGTGGAGGTGTCGGCGGAACTCGGCGTGGCGTGAAGTGTTTGCATGCTCACTTCGCCTGGTGGCTCGCAGGAGGAATCGACCCTGTCGGTGCATGGGTGGACGAGCAGTGCCGATTGCGTGGCGCCACATTGGCAGAGCGAGTCACGTCGTGAGTGCCGGTGCACCCAAGAGTGTGGCGGATCAACGTGTGGCGGTCATCGACGTCGGCACGAACTCGGTGAACATGCTGATACGTGACCGTGAAGGTGACGTTGTGCGTCGTTTCGCGACACCACGTCTCGGAGAAGGTGTCGCGAACACTCGCTTCTTGTCAGACGAAGCACAAACACGAACCGTCAAAGTGCTGCAGGGCTACATGAAGGACATCTCTGACGCCGGTGTCAGCCGAGTGCGCATCATCGGCACATCAGCCTGTCGTCGGGCCACGAACATCGACCAGTTCGCTGCCTTGGTTCGTACAGCAACACAAGTCGACCTCGAAGTCGTCGATGAACACACCGAAGCGAAGTTGTCGTTTCGCGGAGCGCTCACCGGACTCCCGGTGAACGACACTCATGGCGCCGAGCGACCGATTGTGGTGGTCGACATCGGCGGCGGTAGCACCGAATTCACCATCGGCGTCCGTGAACCCGACGTCACGTTCAGCCTTCCTTACGGTGCTGTCGTCACCACGGAAACCGAACTTGCCCATGATCCGCCTCGTCCGGAGGAACTCACCAATGCCATCGGTGCCGTCGAGGACGACCTCGAGGAACTCACTCGTGCGCATCCGTCACTGGTTGCTGATCCACTTGTCGTCGGCGTCGCCGGAACAATCGTGACGGTGGCCGCTGTCGAAATCGGACTCAGCACCTTTGACGATGCCGCTCTGCACGGCTTTGTGCTGTCGAAAGATGCTGCCGAGGACGTGTTCCGCACGTTGGCCACCGAACGACTTGATGACCGTGTGTTCAACCCCGGCCTACCTCGAGACCGGGCCGACATCATCGTCGGCGGGTGTTGTGTCCTTGTCGGCATCATGCGTCGGTTGCGCCTAGATTCACTCGTCGTGTCGACACGAAATCTTCTCGATGGCGCGGCTGCAGAGATGTTGGAGCAGCAATGACACTGGAACATCCGGCACGAACATCACGTACGGGTTTGCGCCTGTATTCGCGTCGACTCATGTTGCGGCCACTCGTTGCCCAGGACTTCGACCAATGGAGTGCGGTGCGCTTGCACAATGTCGAGTGGTTGACCAAGTGGGAACCCCTTCGACAGCCCTTTCACCCTGACCCCGAGCGAGACCGCGATGTGTTCGCGGCTCGTTGCTCGATGCGCGAGCGCGAGCGCCAATCTGGCACCCAGTACGCCTTTGGCATCTTTCTCGACGGCAAATTCATCGGCGAGATCAACTTGAACAATGTCGTTCGCGGATCACTTCAGGCCGGCACCATCGGCTACTGGGTCGATCAAGCCCATGCAGGACACGCATACATGTCGGAATCTGTGGTGTCTCTCATGCGATACGCATTCGATGAACTTCACTTGCACCGCATAGAGGTGTGCATCATTCCGCGTAACCGCAACAGCCATCGCGTCGTCGACAAGATCGGCTTACGCAATGAAGGCGTGGCCCTTCGATTTCTCGAGATCAACGGAGTGTGGGAAGACCATGTTCGATACGCGATCACGGTCGAGGAATGGCATGCACGAGCAGCTGACCTCACCACCACGTGGCTCGGTGCAGCGCACTGATTGACGCGTGGCGAACTACGCCGGGCGATACGCGCGGTTGCGCGCCTTCCTGTTGTTCGTTCGTCGCTTCCAGTCCTTGGTTTTCCAGTGACGAAGACGCTTCGGAGCGTTCAGATTTTCTTCCCGCTTCTGACCATGATGGTGGACCGATTTCCAATTCGGCCCTGGCTCGTCGATGTCGTCTGGCTGAACGCCATGGTCGACTGCTTCGACGACGAGGTGTAACTCGCTGTGAATGCGATGCCGCTCGTTGTGTGCGTGTGCACGCACATCGGCGCGCGGAATCGGAGCAACCTCCTCATTGCGATGTCGCTTGCTCATCGCAACTCCCTTCTGGGGCCGCTGGGCCCCTCTCATGAGTCCCTGAGCGCACCGTACACCCATTGCGGGGTTGTGGATAACGGAATCAGCCGATGGTCAACACATGTGTGCGCGACGTCTCCGCGTGGCTCGTGGTCACACTCACCACGCATCTCCCGCGCTTCAGCGCCACGAGACGTGGTGGCCCTGGCTTGATTTTGCAGGTGGCTGAACTCTGCGGGGCCACGATCCACCGCGCCGAACCAGCCTGTGGTTTCGACATGAGTTGCGTGACCGGGACAGATGAACCGACAGACAGTCGACGTGACGCGACACGTGCGGACTTCGATGACACGCCTCCACGTCCAGCCAGCGATTGTGTGCGCACAGTGGCTGTGTACGTCGTTCCATTTCGCAACCCGCCGACACGCACGACTTGACGAGCGCCGGCAACTGACACCTTCTTCACCAAGCGAGCACCCGAATACACCGACACGATTGACTTCTCGATCTGAGTTCCCCCATCGCATGGGTTGTCCCAACTGATGGTCAGAGCGTTGTTATCAGCGACAGCCACGATGTTTGTGGGGGTACCAGGCGTGGTTATCTCGGCGATGGGAGAGGTGTCGAGATACAACAGACGATTCGGTGAACCAGCGCCGAGACCCACCAAAACATCGGGTGTCGCTCGGGCGAGAATTGCTCGCTCGACACTTTGTGGACACAATCCTGGTTGCTGTTCTGCAAGTAACGCAGCGAGTCCTGCGACATGGGGCGATGCCATCGACGTACCGGCATCACCGTAGTAGTCAGAATCATTCGCATTCCATGCGGCATCGACCCACGCATTGAAATCGCCGCCTGGAGCATAGATGTCGATGCAGGATCCGAAGTTCGAATACGACGATTGCTTGTCATTCCAATCGACGGCGGCGACTGTGATTGCCTGTGGTTCGTTTGCTGGGGCGATCATGCACGCGTCCACTGGGCGCCCTGCACTGTTGCCGTTTCCTGCCGCGACGATGACGATGACACCATCTGCGATGAGGCGACGTATTGCTGCATTGATGGCGTCGCCATCGTCTCCGATGTCCACTCCGAGACTCAAGTTGGCCACGGCCAATCGACCAGAAGTGTGATGGTCGATGACACGCTCGATGCCCTCGACCACATTCGGCACTTCTCCGTTTCCATCACAATCGAGAACTTGCACCGACAACAAGCGCGAGCCGCGGGCCACGCCGACCGAGTTGCCGACGGCGATCGACGACACATGAGTGCCGTGGCCGTCACACGTGGGGCCGGTGTTTTCGCCCTTCTCTCCCACCGAGAAATCCGCCAAGTTGATGGCACGTGCGCCGAACTGCTCGTGAGTCGTTCGAACATCGGTGTCGAGAATGTAGATGTCGACTCCCGCCCCAGTGAGCGCCGGGGGCGTGTACACCCTGTCGAGCGGCAACGTTCGCTGATCGATTCGATCGAGATTCCACGGCAGAATCGGCCTCGCGTCTGCGCTTACCCGTGCTGTGGTCAGAGACAGCACGACAAGTGGCACGAGTGCCACACACATGGTTCGCAGACGTCGCACTGAACTACTTCTTGGTGATCTTCTTCTGAAGTGCGGCGATTCGTTCGGCGAACCAAGGTTGGCGCGTGCTCCACACTTGTGGGTCGAGCTCACGCTTGACGGCGTCGGGGTGCGTGCGGACATCGGCCATGTCATTGATGGTCTTTTTCACCGACTCCAACAACTCGCGTGGTGCTTCCGCGGCTCGAGATGCAAGTGTCATGGCTTCAGACATAAGTTGGTCGTCTGCGACGCACTTCCACACGAGCCCGATTCTCTCTGCTTCGCGACCGTCAACGACGTCACCGAACACGACAGTGGCAAATGTCGCCTGGGGGCCGAGGATGCGGCGCATCATCCACGTATGTCCCCCTCCTGGGTGGATACCGATCTGCAGGAATCGGGTGTCGAACTTTGCTCGCTCACCTGCGAGACGCACGTCGCATGCCAGCGCCATGTTCATGCCCGCGCCGACTGCTGCGCCGTTCACTGCGGCGATCGTAGGAAGTGGGCTGCGCGCGACACGCAAGAACCCTTCGTAGATGGCGCCGAGACTGTCGGCAGTTGCCTCGGCAAGGTTGCCGAGATTGGCACCGGCACAAAATGCAGGCGGGGCACCCGTGACGACCACTGCGCCGACGGTTCGGTCGGCTTCGACTTTGTCCATTGCCGCCACGATGGCCGACACCATGTCGGCGGTCAATGTGTTGCGCTCGTCGGGCCTGTTGAGCGTGAGAACTGCGACGCCAGATTCGATGGAAAGTGTCACTGGGGACATGTCATCAGTCTCGCACAGCATCATTGATTTCACCTACCGTTGCATCGTGAGCAGCCAACCAGTCCTCTACGACGTCTCAGAACGCATCGCAACGGTCACCCTGAACCGCCCCGAGTCGCGCAATGCACTCGACAGCGCAACGCTGCGTCTTCTGCCGCAGTTGTTACTCGATGCAGAGAACTCAGACGATGTGGACGTCGTGGTTCTCACAGGCGTTGATCCGGCATTCTGCGCCGGTCTCGACTTACGCGAGTTGGGTGACAGTGGACGCAACTTGGACGGCACTGGTGCTGACGGAAGCCCGAATCCCACTGGAACACGTGGACCATTCCCGAAGATGGACAAACCGTTGATTGCTGCCGTCAATGGTGCGGCCGTCACTGGCGGTCTCGAGCTGGTGTTGAATGCCGATTTCGTCATTGCGTCTGAACGAGCCAAGTTCGGCGACACACACGCACGTGTCGGGGTGATGCCCGGATGGGGAATGTCGGTACTACTTCCTCAAGCAGTGGGAATTCGTCGCGCTCGCGAGATGAGTTTCACCGGAAACTTCATGGACGCAATCGAAGCACTGCAATGGGGCCTGGTGAACCACGTGGTCCCCCACGAAGAGCTGATACCCCGCACTCGATTGATTGCACGAGACATCATCGGTAACGATCAGTCTGCTGTGCGCAGTCTGCGCCGAACCTATGCAGACATCAATGCTGAGGTCCACGCCTGGGACATTGAAGCGCGTGATGCAAAGGCGTGGCGCCAGAAGAATTTCGACCCGTCTGTCGTCGCTGAACGACGGTCACGAATCATCGAACGTGGACGCAACCAGTAAGTGAGCCATTCATCGAGTGTGCCGCGACACCGCGAACCAACGGTCACTTACGAAGTGTCGCCTCCGCATACACCTCGATGCCTCCACGAGGACGCTGGGTGAGCTTCACGGTCACCAGGTGTGGTGCCGCCGTGTGCATGACTTCCTCGGCGATCTCAGCTGCAAGAGCTTCAGCGAACACTGCACGATCACGAAACCCCCAGAGATACAGCTTCAACGATTTTGATTCGATGCAGTACTGATCCGGCAGATACTCGATGACGAGGTTCGACACGTCGGGTTGCTGCGTGACTGGGCACATCGACGCCAGTTCGTCGGTTGTGAACCGAACCGTCGTGACGTGACGTGGTGCAGGAAACACCTCGACGTGGTCGATGGGATGGCGGACTGTGTTACCAAGAACCGTGAGTTCCATGGCTCCCAAGCGTAGGGCGACTCAGCGCAAATCGGCTGGCAACAGTGACTGCAACGGTACGAGTGGACGCGGTCCGACATGTGCAATCACCTCCGCTGCAGCGATTGCCCCGATGCGGGCGCAATCCACCATGTCCATTCCACGGGTGAATCCACGTAGGAATCCGGCTGCGAACAGGTCACCTGCACCTGTGGTGTCGACCACTGCATCGACCTTCTCGGCCGGGACAGCGTGCACATCATCGCGGGTGACGACGACCGAGCCCTTCTCGCTACGCGTGATGACAGCGACATGACAGTCACGCCGCAATTGTGCGACTGCATCATCGAAGTCGTCTGTTTCATACAGCGACAGAAGCTCGAGCTCGTTACCGAAGAGCAAGTCGATCTCGTCCTCGATCAGCTTGCGAAAGTCTCCGCGGTGGCGGTCGACGCAGAAC
>DAIOTI010000047.1:0-9135 GCA_036752105.1 Ilumatobacteraceae bacterium
ATCCTCGAGTGCGGGCAATCCTCAAGATGATGCCGTCAGGACAACCACCCGTCTACTCATCACGCGAGGAGGTGCTGGCTGCGGCGCAGTCACCTGAAGCACTGAAACTCGTGGAGAGCCAGCGACAGTTGATGGAGATCTGTGACACCGAAGAGGTCGTCACTGCCAAAGGGCTCGAGATGTGGACTGAGAAGATCGAGTCACAGCCCGACGGAAACATCATCCACCTCGAAGTGACACGACCCATCGGTGATGAGCATGTTCCGTGTGTGTACTACATCCATGGCGGCGGCATGGCCTCGCATTCATGCACCATGGGCAACTACCGAGCCTGGAGCAAGATCATCGCGCACCACGGCATATGTGTCGTGATGGTCGAATTCCGCAATTCAATGCAGCCCAGCTCGGTGAATGACATCGCTCCCTTCCCCGGTGGACTCAATGATTGTCTCTCGGGGCTGAAGTGGGTTCACGCGAACGCAGGAGTATTGCGCATCGACAGCAGTCGCATCGTGGTCAGTGGCGAGAGCGGCGGTGGAAACCTCACTCTCGCTGTAGGCCTCAGCTTGAAGCGCGACAATCAGCTGAATCTCATCAAGGGGCTCTACGCGTTTTGCCCCTACATCGCGGGCGAGTATCCACGACCAGAGCTACCGAGCACGGTCGAGAACAACGGCATCTTCATCACGTTGGGTGGAAACGGTCCCGCGCTCGCGTATGGCATCGAGCACTTGGAGAAACGAGACCCGATTGCGTGGCCGTATTGGGCCTCTATCGACGACGTCGCCGGGCTTCCACCGACCGTCATCAGTGTGAACGAATGTGACCCACTACGCGACGAGGGCATTGCCTTCTACCGAAAATTGCTCGAAGCCGGAGTGTCGACTCGTTGTCGCAATGTCCTCGGAACGATGCATGCGACCGAAGTGATTCCGATCGTGTGCCCCGAAGTCACCGCGGATGCTGCGGCGCATCTCGCAGCCTTCGCCAAGCACTAAGCCGTAAGCGGCGTGCTCTCACCGGCCGACGTATTCCAGCCAGAGTTCCTCTGTCCAGTGTGCACGTAGTTCTGCAGTCACGAAGTCGCTCGTCCATTGCACCATCTCAAAGAATGGGAAATCGACAGACATCACCTCGGTGAATGCCATCCCATCGAGCAGCAGGGCCGCGTCGTCGATGCCTAACTGAAGAGGCTCGCCCTCTTGCGCGTCGTTGAGCCGCATCTGCAGGTCGAAGACGGCCTCTGCGTCCCAGCGGGTTGCCATCGAGCCTTGAATCAATTGATCCGTCATGATTCCAAGAATTTCAAAGAGAGCAGAGACGGCATCTGGCTCAAGGACGATGGAGCGTGGTTCAATCATCAGTCACCCATTCTTGACGATGATCTAGCAGTGGTAGAAAGACCTCTGGAGGTGAGGACGTGCCAAGACTTCGTCAAGTGCCGAGACATGAGGCTGCTCCCGCAGTGTTGCCGATGTACGACCTTCTCTTCGGCGACCGTGATCCCGTCTCAGAACCGGGCACTGCCACCGGCACCCCTGGTGATTGGTGGACAGTGTTCGCTCTTGATCCGGAGATTTTCGATCACGCCGTGCGCGGATTTGCCCTCTATCGCAACCCAGCGCGACGTCTCGACCCTAAGTTGCGCGAACTCGGTCAGACTCGTGTCGGTTGGGCTCGGAGCAGCCAATTCGTCTTTTCTCAGCACTGTAAGTCATGTCGCGAAGTCGGAATCGACGAAGAGAAGATTGCAGCGATTCCACACTGGCAAACCGCCGAGTGTTTCTCCCCCATCGAACGAGCGTTGCTGGCATATACCGATGCATTGGTCTATGACGGCGGCCGTGTCGCCGATGGCGTCTTTGCCGCACTTCAAGCCGAGCTGTCAGACGAAGAAATTCTCGAGTTCACCTACATCACCGCGATGTACGACATGCATGCGGTAATGAGTCGTGCGTTACGTACCGAGTTCGATGACCGCGATGATCCCATCGTCGAGGTCGACGGTCCGGACGGACCGCAGATGAAATTGAGGTTGAGATGACCCGCCCGAACGGTTTCCATCATGTCGCTTTCGCCTGCCGCGACACCGAGGCGACGAGGCACTTCTACGAGGATCTCCTCGGCTTCCCCTTGGTTCATACCGAGGTGCAACGTGTGCCGAACTCAGACTCGTACTTTCGACACCTCTTCTTCGACATCGGTGAAGGTAAGAGCATCGCATTCTTCGAATTGCACAACGTGGGTGAACAAGAAAATTGGCGTTCTGACGTGTCGACTGGCAATGGACTTCCGGTGTGGGTGAACCATGTCGCCTTTGCGGCCGACGAGGCACGCCAAGCGGAGGCAAAAGCGTCACTGGCTGCCGCTGGCATCGAGCCGATCATGGATGTCAACCATGGGTGGTGCCATTCGCAGTATTACCTCGACCCGAACGGAATCATGGTGGAGTTCTGTCGCGACACTCCGGGCTTCGCAAATGACCCCGCCGCTGCTCGAGCGGCTCTTGTCGACTAGTCATTCGACACCTTGCGCCCTCGGCAGGGATCGAACCTGCGACCTGCGGTTTAGGAAACCGTTGCTCTATCCACTGAGCTACGAAGGCGGGGATGGTGCGAAATGTGGTGCGAAATTCGCCGACACACACCGCGTCATCGAAAGAGAGGTTACTAGTGCCAGCTAGATGCCGACCGAGAACAGGCGATCAAGCCCACCCGGAATAGATGCCTCTTTGCGAAAGTACTGATTGACGGTGTCCGAAGACTCCTGAATTGCCCGCCTCGCAGTTCCTTGATGAGCCTCGGGGCCAGGTCACTTCAAGTTGTATACGCGAGCAGCCGTGTCGTGAAGAACTTTCCGACGGACATCTGGCCTCAGTGTCGAAAGTGTCGCCGCAACATCCTTTGTCATTCTGTCGGTCAACGACGTGCCATGCGGAAAGTCAGTTTCAAACATCACAGTGTCGGCGCCAACAAAGTCGATGTTCTCTGCCAGCGCCGTCTTCTCGAACCAAAAGGATCCGAACATATTCTGCCGATAGATGTCACTCGGGGTCATGTCGTTCCACATGTCACGCTTGTCCTGGGCCTCAACATTCTCATGCCATTGGAAATCCATCGCTTCTAGGAAGAACGGCAACCAGCTAATTCCTGACTCGCCGGACACCACCTTCAAACGTGGATGCCGGATGAAAATGCCGCTGAAGATGAGATTTGCAATTAGCCACGAATTACTAAGGAACGAATTGCACGTGTAGATCGCAAGGTGCATGCCACGCCCCTTCGTCAACTGAGTCGTGACGTCCAAGTTTGATTCAAGCCATGGCTTCTGGGCACCGCCGCCCGGCACTCCAATGTGGAAACTGAGAGGTACTTCATAGTCTTCGCAGAGCGAGAGAAAACGGGACCACTCGGATTGGTTGAAAGATGGCATGCCATGCATCTCTGGTGCACAAAACATCGTTGGGCCGGCCAGTAAGCCCAGTTCTGAGACTGTCCGCTCTAGTTCCTTCTCTGCCTCTTCAATGTCCCACCATGGAATTTGCGACAAGGGAACAAGCCGACCACCACTCTCTTCCTGCAGTGCCGATGCAGCATCGTTATACGTTCGGATGCAGACGTTACGCAATTCAGGATCTGCGATCTTCGTGAAAAACATTTGGCTGCTGAACCCACCGATGTTGGGATACATGATCTGTTGATGTATTCCATGCTCGTTGAGCCAAGCCACACGAGCTTTCACGTCGTAAGAACCAGCGTGCATATCGTCGAATTGTGGAAGCGCTCGCATATTGCCTTGTGCCTTCGACCCATCTGGTCGGATCATGTTGAAGCCGATGGAATCAAACGGCTTGTCGTCCACTCTCCACTCGGGTAACCCTGCTTCGTCTTCACAAATTCTTGGAACGCGGGTCTTGAACGCAGTCGGCGCATGGTCTTGCCAGAACGTCGGGTGGGGTGAGTAATGACTATCGACGTCGATGATGTCGATGGCATCTGTTGTGTATGGCGACCGCATAGGGCCGATGGTACCAGGGGCCCGGGGTATGAATTTTCAAATCCGTCATGCCCGACTTGCGTACCCGTCAGTGTTGGAAGCCGGAATTGACAACCAGCCTCACGGAGGCGGGGATAGTGCGAAATGTGGTGCGAAATTCGCCGACACATGCCGCGTCATTATTCAAGATATTTCCGCTTGACCCGTCAATTGGCATTGTTCCAATTGACCAAGAATGCTGTGTCAGCAGCCTGAACTGGTCACGGTGCCATTCGGGCACGTCGTGGATGCGAACAAGACGCCACTGAACGTAGCTCCCGTGATGTTTGCACCTGTCAAATCTGCATCGTTCATCAGTGTCGAAACGAATGTGGCATTTGAGAGATTGGTGCCCGTGAGATCTAAGCCTTGAAGAATGCTGCTGGTGAAGTTCGCCCCCACGGCAGCGCCATTTGTCCACTTGGGATAGGAACCGGGCGCCCGATTGATTGCCGCACTCGTAAAATTTGCATTGCTGAAGTCGGCACCATTCATCAGAGCCCCGGTGAATCGGGCTGTGCTGAGATCGGCCTTCAGGCCCGAAGCATTCGAGAAGTCGATTGACGTCACGTTCGCACCGTTGAACTTGGCACCGTCCACTGTTGCCATCACGAACTGTGTGTAGATACCTGTGATCTTTGAGAAATTCGCGTTGGAGACATCAGCCTTTACGAAATAGGTCGTGTCCATGCTGGAACCAGTGAAGTCGGCACCTTGGCCGCTAGCACCCGAGAAAACGGTCAACTTCAAGGTCGCCGTCTTGAGAATTGCATTCGTCAGGGTCGCATATAAGAAATTAGCGCTACCTGCGGTGACACTCGTCAAATTTGCACCGGTGAGATTGGCTCCCACGAACGTGGCGTTGGTGAGTGTTGCACTGGTGAAATTTGCACCGGTGAGATTGGCGTTGGTGAAGTCCGCTCCGGTGAGATTCGCCTTTGAGAAGTTGGCTTTCGTGAGGTTTGCGCCGGCACATGTTGGCGGGCACTTAGATGCCTTAACG
This sequence comes from Ilumatobacteraceae bacterium, assembly GCA_036752105.1. Taxonomy (GTDB): domain Bacteria; phylum Actinomycetota; class Acidimicrobiia; order Acidimicrobiales; family Ilumatobacteraceae; genus UBA2093. The sequence goes on from DAIOTI010000047.1 coordinate 5,039, forward strand.
AGACCGCTCGTGCTCACCGCTGGTGGCCGGTGAAACTTCGCACCTTGCAACTTCGCACCTTGAAAGTTCGCGCGAATCAGGATCGCACCATGAAATTCAGATTGGCGCAAATTCGCATTACGAAAATCGGCTCCATGTAGATGTGCACGATGGAACTTAATGCCGCGAAGGTTTCCGTGGTGCTCAACACCCCAGCGATGGCGCACGTCATGGCAGACCGCACCCGCCTTAAGTGTGCACGTCTTGCCTTCCGTACCGATTCGCGATGAATCAGCCGAGGCCCGGCTTATGGGCGTGATGCAGATGACGGCGGCGAATGTGGCGAGCATTGCAACGATTCGGTGACGCATAGTGCCCACTGTAGACGCTGACTGTTGGCTTCCTATGCCCCACATCAGAACATGCGGGACACAATCACCTTTACGCTGCGCGTCGCATCGCTAGAGGCTACTGGCGGTCGATGCTGCAAGGCATAGATTCTCATTGCGAGGCGACACCGCACTGCAAGGCGAATCATCGGGGGAATCGTGCTTAACTACTTGATCATTGGGGCCACTGTTGTCGACGGGACCGGGTCACCGGCACGTCGTGCAGACATCGGAATTCGTAACGGACGAATCGTTGCCATCACAGAACCAGGCTCTCTAGATGAAGAATCGACGGTGACCCTCGACGCCACCGGACTCGTCGTGTGCCCCGGCTTCGTGGACATGCACACGCACTACGACGCACAACTCTTCTGGGATCCCTTTGCCGCACCATCACACATCCACGGAGTCACGTCAGTCATCGGTGGTAACTGCAGTTTCAGCATTGCTCCCGTGCACCAAGATGATGCCGACTACATCAGACGCATGCTGGCAAAAGTGGAAGGCATGCCACTTTCCGCCCTCGAACAAGGCGTGCCGTGGACGTGGTCGACCTTCGGGGAATTTCTCGATGCACTTGAAGGCAGCATCGCGGTAAACGCGGGGTTCATGGTGGGTCACAGTGCACTTCGGCGATTCGTGCTCGGTGCCGACGCCAACTTCCGTGCCGCTAACGACCAAGAACTCAATGTGATGCGAGACGTACTTGGTGAATCTCTCCAAGCCGGTGCACTTGGCCTGTCAATGGACTGTTCGAGTTCACACAGCGACGGCAATGGTGATCCTGTTCCAGCGAAGGGTGCGACCGACGATGAACTGCTGGCGTTGTGCGAAGAGACTGGGCGCTGGCCGGGTACGACACTCGAAGGAATTTTTGACGGAGCGAGCGACGGATTCGACCAGCGCGAGCTCGACCTGATTCCCAGCATGTCGACACGAGCAAATCGACCACTCAATTGGAATCTGCTCGTCGTCGATGCACGTGACCCCGACCGCATCAATCGTCACCTTGCAGTATCAAAGCGTGCCCGAGACATCGGCGGACGGGTGTTGGCACTCACGATGCCGGTGATTGTCCCAATGAACATGAGTTTTGGAACCTATTGCGCTCTCAATCTCATGCCCGGATGGGGGCCCATTATGAACGCACCGATTCCCGAACGCATAGAAAAACTTCGTGATGTTGCGACTCGGCGCATGATGGTCGCACGTGCCGACAGTGAAGAAGCAGGGATGTTTCGTCGACTCGCAGGCTTTGCCGACTATGTCATCGGCGACACCTTCAGTGATGCCAACGAGGGACTCTCGGGTCGCAGGGTGCGTGACATCGCAGCCGAACGCGGCGATGCAGATCCGTTCGACACACTTGTTGACATCGTCATCGCTGACAATCTGCGAACTGTTCTGTGGCCAAGCGCACCTGACGATGACGACGAGCATTGGAATCTGCGTCGAACCCTGTGGGACGACCCTGACGTAATCCTTGGTGGAAGTGACGCTGGGGCTCACCTTGACCGCATGTGTGGTGGTTCTTACACCACACGTTTGATCGCCGACTCCATACGCGGTCGTCGGTTGCTCAGCCTTGAACGCACCGTTCAGGCTCTCACTGATGTTCCCGCACGGCACTTGGGGCTTCGAGACCGCGGTCAAGTCCGTGAAGGCTGGATCGCAGACCTCGTCGTGTTCGACCCGACGACGATCGACACCGCTCAGCCGACGATTGCACACGACCTTCCCGGTGGTGCACCGCGGATGCACGCAGATTCAGTCGGCATCGTGCGAGTCATAGTGAACGGAGTTGTCACTGTGGTTGACGGTCGGCCGACAGGAGCCAAGCCCGGAACCGTCTTGCGTTCTGGTCGCGACACCGTGACCGTCAACGTGCGTTAGAGAGGCGCGATGAAATTCTCACTCTCGCTCCCCATCTTGCGTGACCTCTCCTCGCCGGACCCATATCGAGAGACATACGAACTGGCTCGCATCGCCGAAGAAGAGGGTTTCGACACGGCGACCGTCGGACATCATCACTTCATGGCCGGCAATATGGCCGATCCACTCACGTTCATTGCCGCTGTGGCCGCTCGAACCGACAAGTTGCGCGTAGGCACCGGAATTTTTCAATTACCGATCCACAATCCGGTGCGAGTTGCCGAACAGGTCGCCACCATCGATCAGATGTCCGGTGGACGAGTGACCCTCGGGGTGGGCCTCGGATGGTGGCCCCTCGAGTATGAGGTGCACGGGTCGACCTTTACGCAACGTGGTGCACGTATGGAAGAGGCGCTGAAAATTCTGCGTTTGGTGTGGCAGAACGAAGACACCAGCTTTGACGGACAATTCTGGTCGTTCCCCGAGTTGACAGTTCATCCGCGCCCAGTCCAGAAGCCGAATCCACCGGTATGGGTGGGCGGAGTGGCCGATGTCGCGATCGACCGTGCTGCTCGCCTTGCGGACGGTTGGTTGTGTGGACCAGTGCAGTCACTCACGAAAGCGACGGAGATGGTGACCACGTATCTCGGCGCATGCCAAACCCACGGAACGCAACCGTCATGGGTGCTGCGGCGATACGCGTGGCTCACTTCGCGACCTGATGATGACTCGGTGCGCACATACGTCGATGGACTCGTGAAACATTGGCGTGAATCAGTGGAAGAAGCGGAAGAGAAAGCGTTGTTTGCCCGCATGGACGCTGGCGAGGACCTACGTGACGAGATTGCCGATTCGCGCCTGCTCTGGGGGACTCCGGATCAAGTGATCACACAGATCGAGACGTATCAACGTGCCACTGGCGCCGACCATGTTCACGCCGCATTCGGTGCTGGATTGCCGGGCGCCGAAGCCCAAGCGTCCCTCGGCGATTTCGACACCATCGCCGACATGATCCGCTTGTTCGGGCGCGAGGTCATACCCGCCTTCACGGCGAACTGACACTCCCCGTTATCTACTCCAGCTGAATCTGGCGACGTGAACAGAACGGGTTTAGGGTCACCTCGTGCAAATATCGCCGTCACAAGTACGCGGAATAGTCATCGCCCACGTGATTGCAACATGGTTCATGGTCGGTCTCATCTGGACCATTCACATCGTCCACTACCCCCTGTTTGCAGAGGTCGGCGAAGCGACCTATGTGGCTTTCCAATCGGCTCACGTTGATCGCATCGGAAAGCTGTTGTTTGTTCCGTGGCTCACCGAGGGTGCCACCTTGCTCGCTCTGCTCTGGCTGACATTCATCGCTGGACGAAGAGAACTACGAAGACCAGTGATGGTCGGTGCCGTTGCGATGGCAGTCGTGCTGGTGATCAGTGGTTTCTGGTCGGCGCCGGCGCATGGTGAATTGATGGATGGTTTTGACTCAGCTGTGCACGACCGCCTCATGACTGCCAACCTGATTCGAACGCTCGCGTGGTCGGTGCGCGGTGTCACTGCAGTCTGGATTCTTGCCCTGGTCTGGCGACGAACCCCCGGTTCGTCTCACTAGTCACACACGCCGTGATACTCGAACACTGGGGTGCAACACCTGATGAAGTAGACCGACCGATGATCGGTGACGACATCTGCTCAAATGCCCGTCTCGTCGCCACGCGAGCGATCACGCTTGACGCTGCGCCATCAGACGTGTTTCCGTGGCTCCGACAGATGGGTTTTGGTCGCGCAGGTTGGTACAGCTACGACGTCATCGACAACCTAGGTCGGCGAAGTGCGCGAACGATCAACCCCGAATGGCAG
>DAIOTI010000048.1:0-8843 GCA_036752105.1 Ilumatobacteraceae bacterium
GCAGGTCTCATCGCCCGGCTCGAGCACATGAACTCGTACAACAAGATGTACGGAACTTGGAACGACGTCGAGTTGTCGCCTGCCGAGGTGTTCAAACGCAACTTCTGGTTCTGCGCGATCGAGGACCCGTCGTCATTCCCTCAGTTCGAGGTCATTGGCGCTGACAACATCATGGTGGAGTCCGATTATCCGCACGCTGACACAACCTGGCCGCGCACGCAACAGATGTTGAAGGAACATTTCCGCGGTATTCCCGACGATGTCGTGCGTAAGTTCACTTGGGAGAATGCAGCAAAACTGTTCCGTCTCGAAGTGCCTGCAGAAGTGGTCGCAAACCCCGACGCGTTCTGACGCCTAGGCGTCAATTATTGAGAACTCGAATTGGTGTGCCTGCGAGGTGCATTGCGATGTCTTCGACGATGTCGCTGAAGAAGCGTCGGTAAAGACCTTCAGTGACGTAACCGACATGTGGCGTGAGCACGCTGTTCGGGAGCGAGCGCATCGACGAGTCGGCCGGTAAGGGCTCGTTTGCAAAGACGTCGAGTGCTGCACCGGCAATGGCCCCCGCACGAACGGCGTTCTCTAGTGCAGCTTCGTCGACGAGTGCTCCGCGCGACGTATTCACGAACAATGCAGTTTTCTTCATGCGGGCGATGTCTGCGGCCCCGATGATCCCTCGCGTCGAGTCACTGAGTTGCAGATGCACGGAGACGATGTCGCTCTCGGAGAACAATCTGTCCTTTGAGACGGCCGTCGCGCCATGAGTCTCGGCGACTTCAGGAGTGAGATGCGGGCTCCACGCAAGAATATTCATGTCGAATGCCCGCGCGACGCGCGCCATTCGTGTTCCGGTGCGTCCGAGCCCGACGAGTCCGATTGTCGAACCGAACAAATCACGTCCGATGGTGGTCTGCCACGCACCAGATCGGACATTTTTTTCCTCAATCGCAAGATTGCGAAGATGAGACAGGATCAGCGCCCACGTGTGTTCGACTGCATTCGAGAGACCGCCTCGGGTTCCGCACACGGTGACGCTGCGTTCCTTTGCGCAGGTCATGTCGATCGCCTTGTTCTCCATGCCGGTGGTGACGACCAACTTCAAGTTCGGGAGTCGCTCGAGTCGTTCACGGGTGAGTGGAGTGCGCTCGCGCATGACAACGACGACGTGTGCATGTTCAAGTCGCGTGACCACCGCATCGTCTTCGGCGACATGGTCGGTGTGCACGGTGAGTTGGACGCGGTCGCCGAGTGTTTCCCACGGGCCGAGAGATGTAGCAACCGCGTGATAGTCGTCGAGGACCACGACGTTCAGTGGTGTTGATGGAGAAGAAGTTGAAACGATGGATGCGAGCGTACTCAGCTATTGAGCACGGCGATGACAGAGTCGTGGAGAAGTCCGTTTGACGACACGGCCGAGTTCGCCCGCCAATTTGACGCACCGTGTCGGTCGCTCAATCGACCACCTGCAGCCTGGACGATAGGGAGCAGTGCAGCGATGTCGTAAGGCTCTAGCCCGATGGCGTCGACTGCAAAGTCGATACTGCCGTCAGCCACCAACATGTGTTGCCAGAAGTCGCCGAAGCCGCGAACCCGCTTCACCATGTTCTGCAGTCGATAGAGATTCTGGGACTTGCCGGCGGTGTTCCACGACGAATTCGGAGTGAGGCTCGCGTGCGCGCTCATGATGTCCGCTTCCTGGCTCACGCGAATGGGTGCACCGTTCTTGAACGCACCACCGTCGATGACCCCCCACCAACGACAGTCAAGTGCTGGCGCAGACACGACGCCGAGGACAGGCCCTACGTCCTCGTGCACGAGGGCGATCAATGTCGCCCACACCGGCACACCGCGAACGAAGTTGCTCGTTCCGTCGATGGGGTCGATGACCCATGTCCAGCCGTCTCCTTCGCCGCTGCCGTGTTCTTCGCCGTACCAGCCATGGTGCGGTCGTTCACGACGAATGACATCCATGATCAGTGCTTCAGCGCCGCGGTCAACTTCTGTCACTTCGGTGAGGTTGTCTTTCATGTCGACAGAGAATGAACGTTCGCGAAAACGGGGAAGTGTGAACGTGTCGGCGGCGTCGGCTAGCTCAAGCGCCAGTGCGAGATCGGTGGCGAATTCGTTCGACATGGTCAGCCGTGCAATGCATGACGAACTGCGGAGACGATGCCGTTTGCATCGAGACCGAATTGCGCGAGGATCGCCTCAGGCTTGGCCTGTGGAATGAACTTGGTGGGCACACCGTGGACACGGACATTGACGTTCGAGTTGAGCGAGGTGATGCTGTCGGCAATTGCCATGCCGATTCCACCGTCGCGCAGACCATCTTCGAAGGTCAGTACGTGAGAGTTTCGGGCAGCGCTCGCCAACATGGCCTCATCGAGAGGGGCGCATGAGCGAACATCCCACACTTCGACTTTGACACCTTCTGCCTCGAGTGTCGCGGCTGCGTTTTCGGCAGCAGCAACCAACTTCCCGATGGCAAGTACGCACACTCGGCCGTCGCCAGAGTTCACGTTGCGAGCGCGAAGTCCGTCGCCAAGTGGTGCATCTGGTGTGTTGCGGGCGAGCCCCTTCGGATATCGAATGACGACCGGTCCATCATCTGCAAGTGACATTGCATCGTGCAGCATGACTTCAAGCTCTTGAGTGCTGCTGGGGGCGAGAACGCGCATACCGGGCACCTTTGACAGGAGCGCCATGTCGTAGACGCCGTGGTGGCTTGGGCCGTCGTCACCCGTGATGCCGGCACGGTCGAGACAGAAGATGACGGGGAGGCGGTGCAATGCGACGTCGTACACCACCTGATCCCACGCTCGAGAGAGGAACGTGGAATACAACGCAACGACAGGTCGCAGACCACCCATCGCCATACCGGCGGCCATGGTGACTGCATGTTGTTCGGCGATACCGACGTCGAGAAAACGGTCGGGGAAGTGGTCCTTGAATTTCAGTAAACCAGTCGGACCAGGCATCGCAGCAGTGATCGCGACGATGCGCGAGTCGAGCTCTGCTTCTTTGACGATCGCATCACCGAATGCAGCGGTGTAGCCAGACGGTCCACTCTGTGCCGGGCCATTGACGGGATCAAATGTCGGAGTGTCGTGCAGGTGCTTCTCGTCGTCATCTTCTGCAGGTGGATATCCCTTGCCCTTGTGGGTGAGCACATGCACCACGATCGGACCTTCTGCTTCACGATCGATTGCCGAACGAAACGCCGCTTCGAGTGCTTCGATGTCATGACCGTCAATTGGGCCGACATAGTGAACGCCGAGCGCCTCGAAAAACGACGGTGGCTGCAGGAACTCGCGGACCGCAGCTTTGAATGCTTCCATGCCTTGTTCTGCTTGTCGACCGACGACTGGTAAGTCGCGAAGGAACTGCTCGAGCTTGCGCTGTCGACGCAGATACACGGGGTTCAATCGAATGTTGACGAGTGTCTCGGACAACTTGCCTGTGATGCGATCGGGAAGTCGGGGCAACTCACCGGTTGCCTCGGCAGCTTGTGAGCCTCCAGCCGTGAGATTCGAGATTGTCGGCGCGTAGCTGCGGCCGTTGTCGTTCAACACGATGATGACTTTGCGTTTGCTGTGGCCGAGGTTGTTGAGGGCCTCATATGCCATGCCCCCGGTCATAGAACCATCACCGATGATTGCCACGATGTGCCCGTGTGAGTTGGCGCCCATGTCTCGAGCAACTGCAAGTCCGTGTGCGTAGCTCAAGACCGTCGATGCGTGGCTGTTTTCGATGAAGTCGTGCTTGCTCTCTTCACGACTCGGATAACCAGAAATGCCGTTGGCTTGGCGTAGATGACTAAACCCACCCTGGCGGCCGGTCACGATTTTGTGGACATAGGCCTGGTGGCCGGTGTCCCAGAGGACTGCGTCGACAGGACTTGAGAACACGCGATGCAAGGCAAGCGTCAACTCGACGGCGCCGAGATTGCTGCCGAGGTGGCCGCCGGTCTCGCTGACTGCCTGCACGATGAAGTCGCGAATTTCACCGGACAGTTGCTCGAGCTCGGGCATCGTGAGGGCCCGTAAATCGGCCGGTTCACGGATGGAGTCGAGCAGAGCCATGCGTGGTCAGGCTACCCGTGGGTCACCTGTGGGTCGCTTCGTGATGCGGTTTCGACCGGGCCCTTACCGGTCGGTCGTCACGTGCCAGATGCCGGATGTGCGGCGATGTGGCCAGCAAATTTTCGATCGAGCCGGCGTTGATTGAAGGTGTGAAGTCGTTCACCGATGATGAAGCCGACTCCGAGGGCGACCAAGCCGCCGACTCCGTCGAGCCAGAAATGGTTTCCGGTGACGACGATGCAGAACAGTGTGAGCGCCGGATACAACAGCACGGCTGCTCGTACCCACTTCTTGCGCCACAGTGGCCATAAACCAAAGGCGCACCACGAGGCCCATCCGATGTGAAGGCTCGGCATTGCCGCATATTGATTCGAGAGTTTTGCGATGCCGCCTGAATCAAAATCCCATGGACCGCCAAAATCTTTCAATGTGTCGACGTATCCGAAACTGGTGGCACCGTTGTAGTTGCGCATCTCGTGTTCGATGCACGCGGCGCCGAAGCCAGCAGGAGGACATTGCACGTCGAGGAGTCGTGGTGGCATCAACGGAAACAACGCAAAACCAAAGATTGCAAGTGCAGTCGTGGCGGCAAGGGCGTTGCGGAAGAGGGGAAAGACATCTTTTCGTTTGCGATACAGCACGAAGAACACGCCGATGGTGACGATGAAATGAGCAGTTCCATAGAACGTGTTCATTGCCTGGATGAACGCACGGTATGGAAGAAAGAGATCTTGAATCGACTCTTCGTGGTAGAGGCCTAGCGCGCGTTCGATACGGATGACTCGCACCGCATTGTTGAAAGCGTGAAGCGGTACATCGGTGTCGCCGACGCGTGCTGAGCCGAACCGGTTTCGTGTTGCGGTGTAGATGGCATAGAACGTCGCCATCACCAAGGCTTCCTTCCACCACCTGGTGACATGTTCACGCTCGCGCGGAGCAATCACCACTGGAGGAACATCGACGCTCAGAGAATCACTAGACATACGTTCACTGGAGAGGATACGACGCGCTCGCTTGGGCACGGGCAGGTGGGGGCTCTGTAGGCTCGAATACGTGACAATGGTTGACCTCACCAGCGAGTTCGATTCCGACACTCTGGCGCGAGTTCTCGATGCCGGACGGTCGATGGGGGCCGACTTCTCAGAGGTGTTCATCGAAGACAAGCGGTCCGTGTCGGCCGGACTCGATGACGGCAAAGTGGAGCAGGTCACGAGCGGGCGAAACCGGGGAGCCGGCATTCGAGTCGTCGCAGGCGACACCACGGGTTTTGCGCACACCGCCGACCTTTCCGAGCGCGGGCTCATAGAGGCGGCTCAGGCCGCCGCCGCTGCGGCGCGGACAGGTGGTGGTGGCACCAAGAAAGTCGCCTTGTCGTCACCGCGTCGACACCCGGTCAATGTGGTGCGCATCCTGCCGGGCTCCGTTCCGAAATCCGACAAAGTCGCTCTTCTCATGCGCGCTGATGACGCCGCGAGAGGTGTGCATGGCTCCATCGTGCAGGTGTCGGCGGGCTACGCCGACAGTGTGCGACGCATCTTGGTCGCCAACAGCGATGGTGTGCTCGCCTCTGACGAGCAAGTGCGTTCATTGTTCCGCGTGAGTGTGGTCGCCGATGGTGACCTCGGCATGCAGACCGGATACGAATCAATGGGTCACACCATCGGATACGAGCTGTTCGAAGACAACGACGTCGGTGACCTTGCAGTCGCAGCAGCGCGTCAGGCCGTCACGAAACTGCGTGCACGGCCGGCACCTTCAGGTGCGATGCCGGTGGTCATCAAATGTGGCTCCGGTGGCGTGTTGTTCCACGAAGCCTGCGGGCACGGTCTGGAAGCCGATCTCGTTGCAAAGGGTGCCAGTGTGTATCGCAATCGGGTCGGCGAGCTCGTCGCATCTCCGCTCGTCACGCTCGTCGATGACGGCACCATGACAGATGAATGGGGTGCGATTGGTATTGACGATGAAGGTCACGAGAGTCAGCGCAACGTGCTCATTCAAGACGGAATTCTCACCGACTACATGTGGGACTACTTGCGCGCACGAAACGACAATCGTTCGCAGAGCGGTAATGGTCGGCGTCAGTCGTATGCGGACTTGCCGATGGTGCGCATGACCAACACATTCGTGATGAATGGGGATAGCGATCCCGATGACATCGTGAAGAACACCGAACGAGGCGTGTACGTCGCCAAACTCGGTGGTGGAAGTGTGGACACAGCGACCGGAGACTTCGTCTTCGGTATGACAGAGGCGTACCTCATCGAGAACGGTCAGATCACCGAACCGATTCGCGAGGGCAACCTCATCGGAAACGGACCACAGGTGCTCGCAGACATCGACATGCTCGGCAATGACTTCGCCATGGGGAACCCCGGAACCTGCGGCAAAGACGGACAAGGGGTGCCGGTCGGCGATGGTCAACCCACACTTCGAGTGAAGAGTCTCACTGTCGGCGGAACGGCCGCCTGACCATGTCGACTGCGCCACAAGCAACTGGGTCGACACCAGATTCCGTTCGTCATCTTCAAGACATCGCCGACCGAATCGTTGCTCAAGCCAAGCCCGGCGAGCAGATCGAGGCGTACGTGTCGCGTGCTCGCGAAACCGATATTCGAATCTACGAGGGCGAGATCGAGCATTTCGTCAGTGCACAAAGTGAAGGTGTGGGTGTTCGCATCATCCGCAACGGTCGAACCGGCACGTCGTATGCCGGCACGCTCGATGCGAGCGCATTGGAAGAAGTGCTTGCTGAAGCACGCGAGAATGCAGAACTCGGCTCGGTCGACGAGTGGGCCGGCCTCGCAGTGCCCGACGGGGTACCTGTGGTTCCGCAGGAACTATGGAACGAACAGCTCGAGCAATTTCCCACCGAGGAGAAGATTGCGATTGCCAAACGACTCGAGAAAATTGCATTGGCCGCCGATACACGCGTGCGCGTGGAAGATGCGAGTTACAGCGACGTGTTCGCCGAAGAAGCGTTTGCCACGACGACCGGAATCCGGTCTGGTGGGCGCGAGAACGGTTGTTACGCCTCGGTCGGGACATTGGCCGATGACGGCGACGAAACCCAGACAGGTTTCGGGTTCTCCGTCGGTAAGTGGCCAGGTGAGTTCGACCTCGACAAAGCAGGTCGTGAAGCTGCCGAGCGCGCGACGCGTCTACTTGGTGCAGTGAAGCCGCCGAGCAAGCGGACCACGGTCGTGCTCGACCCGTACGTCACCGCACAATTTCTGTCCATCATCGGTTCCACCTTGAATGGAGAGAGTGTCATCAAGGGACGCAGCCTCTTCAAGGATCGTCTGAATGAGGCCGTCGCTTCACCGCTCGTCACGCTCATCGACGACCCGACCGATTCACGTGCCTATACCGCGACAGATCTCGACGGAGAAGGCCTTGCTGCACGTCGCAACGTTCTCATCGAGCAAGGACAACTGAAGAAGTTCGTGCACTCGTCGTACAGCGCACGTCGTGCCGGCACAACGAGCACCGGAAATGCCACACGCGGAGGTCTTGGCGGTTCTCCTGGCGTTGGTTGTCTGGCTCTGCAGTTGGTGCCGGGCACAGCGACTCAACAGCAGCTCATCTCTGACATCGACGACGGCGTGCTCATTCAGATGGTGCAGGGGCTGCACAGCGGAGTGAACTCGATTTCAGGAGATTTCTCCACAGGTGCATCGGGTCTCATGATTCGAAACGGTGTGACCGCCGAACCTGTGCGCGAGTTCACCATTGCTTCGACGCTTCAGCGCATGTTGCAAGACATCATCGCCGTCGGTGGCGACATCGACTGGTTGCCGATGCGTGCATCGGGCGTCAGCCTCGTCATTCGTGATGTAACCATGAGTGGTGCCTGAGATACACACTCGACTGAAAAGTTTCGTCAGGATGATCCGACGAGCGTGAGTGATCCACGCTGAGCCGCAATTGCGACACCCGGCGCGTACTGCTCAGGTACTGCAATAGTCGCATTCTGAGAGTCAGTCGAGATGCTGATGAGAACGGCATTGCTCACCACGACACGTGCTTCCACAACAACATCGACCTTTGCTCCGACGATCGACAACGGCAGCATCACTTCGTCGGGTAGGGCGACAGTCTTCCAACCTTCTGGTGTGAGCGATGTTGTGGCTCCCACATGTAGTCGGCTGATGACTTGACCTTCGACGATGAGTGACGATGCAATGTCGCCAGACTCGAGCGACACGAGTGCATCGCGAGGGGTGAGTGCCTGAGGTGCAGATATGCGCGAAGTGTTGTCGGCCGTGAGGGTCTCCCCGGGTGAGATGTCAGACGTGGCGACAAGTACGTCGTGGTGAGTCGTCCAACTCTTCATCGCTTTCTGCTGTGAGAGCACTTGGGAAATCATGATGAGTGCCACGACAGCAGCGCAACAGGCGGACAGTGCTCGTTGCCACTGCCGATTGAGTCGCAGTTGCTCGCTGACTTCAGCGACATGTTGTCTGGAAAATTTGAGCACACTGCAGATGTGTGCTCGTTTTGTGTGTCGACGCTGACCGAGTCGACCTGTCAGTCAGAGCTGGTGGATCCGGTTCCGGATGTCGACGATGACGTCGATGAGGAGGATGTGTCTGCTGATGATGACCCAGACGACGAGCTCGAGTCACTCGAAGAGCTTGCAGTGGTGCTCGAGGTGCTCGAGGCCGAGCCACCTGACTTCGAGTTGTCCGTCTTGTAGAAGCCGCCACCTTTGAAGGTGATGCCGACAGGCGTGAACACCTTCTTCACCGGGCGCAGTTTGCC